>CAUYTY010000214.1 GCA_963575655.1 Gammaproteobacteria bacterium
TAATGAGTTACAATCGATTAACCCACCCGTTGCACTTCAAGGTTGAATCCGCCTTAAAAAATAATATGCAACCCAATATAGCCTCCTAACAAATCTAATAAACGGTTGAGCCGTCATTCTGGAAAAATTCCACCGGAATAACGGATAGGTAGCAATCTGGGTTATTTAGGCATTTATCAGGCATTGATAATATTTGGAGGTTTCCGTGCTTGTGGTCTCTGCGGGAATTATCGAAGCTCTGCTTCTAGCCATCGTTGGCTTTCTCGTGATGTTCTGGCGTTGGCGCACGCTTAAACAAGAGCGAAAGGTGCTGGAGATCTCTTGGCGTGCTCTTCGAAAAATAACAGAAGAGGATATTGTCGCTCTAGAGATCCCGCATGTTGCAGCTGTTTCCAACCCTAGGGAAAATGCTGGTCATAACAAGAATGATGAAACTTACAATTACAACAACGACAGAGAAGTACTAGAGGAGGGGCAGGAACCAGAGGTGGAAACAGAAGTGGAGCCAGAGGTAGAAGCGGAAGCAAAATCTCTAGGGGGGGCTCCATCGGTCGCTATCCTTGTCTCGGAGTCTAAGCTTCGTTTCCTAAAAGCCATGATGGAGATGTTTGGAAAAAGTCTTTCGAATGGGATAAAAAGCTGGAATCAGTCACGGGATGCGATCTTTCTCGTCTTTAGTCAATTAGAGGAAGATCTCATTCGTGTGACAGAGAAGAATTTCCAGTTCGCCCTTGAGGACGAGAATCTAAAATCGCCTACCTTCATCGAGACTCAAGAGACCTTCCTTGACGATGCCCCTTTATCCGTAGATGATGACTCGGCTATCCTCCCCGCCCAATTAGAGGTTTTGGTCCCGGTTCCCAAAGAAGAATATATAGAAGTGCCGACCCTACTCGAGGAGCAGGGTACCGGAGCCGCCGCCTTACACGACTATAAGGAAGACTTGAACAAACTCGTCACAAAATCTCAAGCACTCACTATGGTTAATCATAAACTCTTGGAGCAAATCAAACTGCTCGCGGAGAAAAACAAGGAAGTGGATGCGGTGCGCCAAATGTTCGATTTGGCCCAACAAAATACTCACCAATTAGAAGCGATGGTGGCCGACCTGGAGCATCAAAAGTCTCGACTAGAACCAAAGATCGCCATGTTTGAACAGGAAAACCAACAGCTTGTCGTTGCGATGAATCATTATCGTCAACGCATTAAGACACTCACCCAGCAGATTAATGACAACCTTCAAGAAAAAATAAGCTTGAAGGCCGCCCACCATGAGAGCGAAACCAAGCTAACTGCACGAACCCGTTCCTACTGGCACCTCCGTAAAGAATTTGACACTCTGCGTCGTAAATACATGATGATCGTCAAACCTTCTCGGTAATGCATAGGCATTATCGGAAACCTCCCGGAAATTAGCCATCATTCTGGCGCTCCTTGCTGGAATAATGGTTTGGTCGGTTACTAGGTAACCGCTTGGGTTAAATAGGGGAGGGGTGCGCTATGGCGGTGCGTTATCGAGAAGCGCGCACTGTTACGGGGCGGATTTTAGCTGATGTCAGGCAGAGGGAATAGGGAATTTTGTCGGTAAGCGGTTGGCGGTGCACCTTTTCAGGGCATCAGGCTGGTAGAGTCTTGAAGCTGGATCGAATTTCGCTTTCGGGGACCGGATCGTTAATTCATCCCACGAGGAGACCAATGGAAAATTTTAAGAGTTCCAGCGATGTACTGTTCGTCCTGATCGGGGCGGTGATGGTGCTCGCCATGCATGCCGGTTTTGCGTTTCTGGAGTTGGGTACGGTGCGGTTTAAAAACCAGGTGAATGCCTTGGTAAAGATCCTTACCGATTTCTGCATATCTACCGTAGCTTATTTTTTGGTGGGTTACAGTCTTGCCTACGGCGTCGATTTTTTCCAGGGTGCTACTGCCCTGGCTGATAAACATGGCTATGAATTGGTTAAGTTTTTCTTTTTGCTTACGTTTGCTGCGGCAGTCCCGGCGATTGTTTCTGGTGGTATCGCCGAGCGTGCTCGGTTTTATCCCCAACTCGCGGCTACCGCCTTGCTGGTGGGGTTGGTCTACCCGTTTTTTGAGGGGATCGCTTGGAATGACCATTTTGGTGTCCAGGCGTGGCTCCTGCACCAATTCGGGGCGAAGTTTCATGATTTCGCTGGGTCCGTTGTGGTGCATGCTATGGGGGGGTGGATTGCACTACCCGCGATCCTCCTGTTAGGTGCCCGTCATGGTCGCTATGGTCGTAACGGCGAGGTCTTTACCCATCCTCCGTCTAGTCTTCCCTTTCTGAGCTTGGGGGCCTGGATTCTCTGCGTTGGTTGGTTTGGATTTAACGTCATGTCCGCCCAAAAACTGGAAGATGTCAGTGGTTTGGTGGCGGTCAATTCACTCATGGCAATGGTGGGTGGTACCCTGGCCGCCCTGATAGCCGGACGTAACGACCCTGGTTTTATCCACAACGGACCTCTTGCCGGATTGGTGGCGGTTTGTGCTGGTTCTGATTTGATGCACCCGCTGGGCGCTCTGGTTACTGGTGCGGTTGCCGGGGTTTTGTTCGTGTGGGTCTTTACCCTTACTCAGAACTACCGTTGGCGTATGGATGACGTGCTGGGTGTGTGGCCTCTCCACGGGCTGTGCGGCACCTGGGGTGGAATAGCCGCCGGTATTTTTGGATTGACTGCCTTGGGGGGAAGAGGCGAGGTGAGCCTGATGTCACAGGTCATCGGGACTGGGTTGGGGGTCACCGTGGCGGTGATTGGTGGGGCGACCGTATACGGTCTACTCAAAACAACGGTGGGAATTCGCATGGATCAGGAAGAGGAATTCCATGGGGCGGATCTAACCTTCCATCGTATTCGAGCAACTCCCGAATACGATTAATCGGAGAAAGCCGTTAGGTGATCTTTGCATCACCTAACGGTTACTCGTCGTTCTATCTCGAGCACACGTTTCTAACGTGCTGATGTTAATTGGCATACATCATCCGGCCTTCCAACACGACGACCTGATCGCGACTGGGTAGGAGTCGAGCGTTAATATAGCGATTGAGGTTGTGCTGATGAATAACGGTGCGAATCTGTTTGACGTAGTGGGTCCCGCGCGTTGAATACTTCAGCAGACCATCGGCCACAGTACCCCCCTGTAGAGGTTTTTGCTCGGTACGCAGCTTGGTCCGAATGGCCCGTAGCGGTTTGTAGGCGTCGTGGCTGTTGAGGTTATGGATATAGGTACGCACCGCTTCACGCAAGGAAGAGAATTTTGGTAGATGCACTACCCGGCCGGCAGAGGTCCTAACGGTACGATTTGAACGTATGCCGGTCATTCCGAACAAGTCGCGATCTTTGCTGGCGCTGTGAGAGGCGCCCCAACCGGTCTCGGTGGCCGCTTGAGCCAAAGCAAGGTCCACGGGGACAATGTCTACCCGACCAAGAAGCTCGCGACGGGCCTGATCGTCTGTTAACGGGTCACGATCCACTCGGTAATCCACTGCCAACGTACGCAACCACTCGCGGTCCTCTGTGCCCAGCGACTCACCACGCGCCAGGCTGGCGAAATGTTTGAGCATCCTCTTACGCTTATTCTCGATCAGTTCATTCTCCATGAGTACCAATGGCAGCAAGGTGTCCACGAAGACTTGTTGTTTGGACTCCCCGTTGACCTCTTCCTGTAGTGCGCGAGGCACGTCCTGCACCTCGTGACGAGGAACCTCAATGATCGGGTGGGAAGGGGTTGGGGGGGAATCCTTCAATGCAGGATCCGTCACCTTGGAGGCAAAGGCAGATAGGGGGTGTAGCGCCATAGGCAACCAAACAAGCAGGGTTCGTAGGGGCTTCGCTTCGAGATACCGGTTCATAGTAGCTAACCTCATGATCTATCTGACAACAATGTAATGGACTCGGTAGAATACGCGAGTAGTGTACTCAGTTTTGCTGCTGGATGACAACGCTTTCGTTGCCGTTCAGCAACAAGATTATAGCGAATTATACATAATTCCTACCTGATGACGCCACATTTTTTAATAAGATGCCTCATTCTTGGTGCGTCCTCATGATGTAACTTTCTGATTCTATTTGTCTCGTTTTTAAATGATTCTCGCAAACTGTTGTCAGTAAACAAATATTTTAAATTAGGGCGGCGAGTGCATCTTCGTCAGAACTGGTTGGTCGAGTCAGACCGGGAAAATCATGTTACAAGTGCGATAATATGAGATTACCTTATGTTATAGGTGTCTTATTAGTAGAGAGTCTGATTTGGGGATGTGCCGATCGGATGCGCGACGGCATTGATTTGGTGAGATAATCTGCCCTTCCCAGGGGCAACTTTATAGTCATTAAGTTAACCCAGATTCGCATTCTGAATTACTTGAAGCGCTGTTGAATTCTGATTCGGCCTGACTGGCGTTATCCGGTAATTGCTTAATTCGGACTTGGTGTAACGCTGGGGTGTGTGTCCGTGAATTGAGGAAGGATTCCTTTCTCATGGAGTTGGCGGTAATCGTATTCTCTCATCTTTTTCCATAGGAACTATCCAGTTTTATCCTGACACTCGATGATAACTCTGGGGCACCATCGTTAGCTGATGACGGATCCAGTATTCTGGCCACGTGGAATAACCTCTGCCATGAAACAGACCTTTAGAACAACGTATCCCCACCATGAAATTATTCTGATCGTCGATGACAATCAGGATAATCTGATGGTACTGGCTGAACTTCTGTGGCCTCACTATCAACTCCGCGTTGCTAATTCAGCGCTACAGGCCCTTGAGGAGGCCGCTACAGAGCCTCATCCTGATTTGATTCTGCTGGATATGATGACGCCTGGGATCGATGGCTATGCTACTCTCGTCCAATTTCGAGAGGATCTGAACACCTGCACCATTCCCGTGATTCTCATCACTACCCAGGATGATGAGGAGCGTGGGCTGGAATTGGGGGCAGTAGATTACTTCACAAAACCGATCCGCCCACGGATCGTGCTATCGCGCATCTATACCCATTTGGCACTTAAACACGCAAGCGAACAACTCAAGGATCAAAATAATTTCTTAGATGCCGAATTAGCACGGCGTATGGCGGAAAATCAAATTATTCAGGATGTTAGTATCCAGGCATTGGCGCATTTGGCGGAGAGTTGGGCTCCTGAAACCGATAATCATTTGCTCCGCACCCAAGCCTATGTACAGACCCTCGCTCGACAATTGCAGAAACATCCCCGGTTTTTCACCACCCTCTCTGATAATGCCGTTATCTTACTTACTAAAGCTGCGCCGTTGCATGACATTGGTAAGCTGGCAATTCCTGATCATATTCTTCTCAAACAAGAAAAATTGACCATGGAGGAGTGGGAAATTATTAAGACTCATGCCCAATGGGGGGCGGATGCCCTTGAGTCGGCTGAGCGAAGTGCGGAGAAACCAATTGAGTTTCTGATCGTCGCCAAAGAAATTGCCCATTGGCATCACGAAAAATGGGACGGCAGTGGCTATCCTGACGGATTGGTGGGGGATGCTATTCCAGTATCCGCACGATTAATGGCGTTGGCTGATGTCTTTGATGCTTTGATTTCTCAACGGGTTTACAAACCAGCGCTGCCGCTCGATCAGGCGCGTGATATTATCGTCGAAAGACGTGGTACTCATTTCGATCCCGAGGTTGTAGATGCTTTTCTTGCTACTTTCGATGAGTTTGTCGTCATTACCAAGCGATACCAGGAAGAATTAGACGTAGAATGAACGACAACGAGTTGCTCTGGTCTCTGTTAGGGATGGCAGTACTGGCCTGGTTTTTCTTCGACAGTTTGCGTGCCCGAGAAAGGGCTACAGCCCTTTCTCGTCAAGCCTGTGACCAAGCGGGGGTGCAATTCCTGGACGAGACCGTGGCGCTCGACCGGATCGCTATCCGGCGTGGAGTGCAGGGTTTGGTGTGGTGGCGTAGATATCGCTTTGAATATTGCGATGACAGAACAGCGACAGCGCGCTACCAATATGTGCAGCGTGGCAAGGGCTGGGTGATTTTGTGCGGAATGCGACTCGAGGATTTAAAGCTAGAGTTGGAAACGTTGGAATAAGACAGGCAGTCGGAAATAACGTCTTGGTCATCGCTTGTCAGGTTGCTATTCCCAAAGGCGAACACGCTCGTATCGCTTATAACTTTACTCGAGAGCGACGTAGAGTAATCAGCGCGATTCGTCGTATTGATACTTGTTATCCATCCGACGAGGCAATGACCAAGACTCACTCATCCTCTTGTTATTCATAATCATGGGTTTCTAAATGCCAATCATCAATCCGGAGGGCGAGGGGTGTTGATTCGAACCTCCGAATTCTGATTTGGCGGGACCTGGTATGAGTTGTTCCCATACCTCTTCATTTTCTTCGGTCATTTTCAAATCATTCTCACGAGCAAAAGATAGCAGGAGTTCATAGTTTTTCGGGTTGGTCTCCCATAATCCTGATTCTACTACTAGGGATTTTTCTCCGGGGAGGAATCTGATGTAAACATAGGGAGAGTAGTGAGGCCGACGCCCGTTTCCAAGGTTAGCCAGGTAGCCACATAACCGTTCCGCCCAATTATTAGGGTGGAAGAGCTGTCCTTGGTTGGTGATACCTTGGATGATCAGCCGGAGGGGTTTTTTCTGAGTAGTCATGTGAAAATCCTTTAGCAAGATATATTGCTAGGTGAGTGAATAATATCCAAGATTTCAGTAATCGGTGATGATTAAACAGACTTTTCGGTTTGTCTATCGAATATTTTTGCTACTACGGGGTTATAGCAACTGATGTGACCAGCGATGTCGATGACCAGTGCGATGTTGTGTTCGATCCAATAACATGCTGGTATGTCATTATGGTGTTTCCTGTCCGTTTCTCGTTCAAACAACAACCTTTTCGAGTCTGTCAATGCTGAGGTTAATCCATTGTCGCTCATCTGGTTCTCCCTGTTTTTCTTATATTTAAAGCGTTGAAATTTAATTGTAGAGAAAATAGAAAAAATCCATCTATCATTTAGTCGCCCGTGCGAAATATCATAGATAGAGGCGAGATATTTTATGTTGAGTGATTCAAGAGGCCAATATTCCTTCGCTCAGTCCAGCGTTCGGATGATAGATATGCACATATCAGAGGCTGGAGTGGATCGTGTCCGCAGACGGGTGGTGTTCCAGACCTGGATATGGCCAGTAATGTTCCATAATTTAGATATTTTTCAGACTAAGACGCCAAATTCATAGCGATTTATGAAGAGACCAATCACAATATCATGCATTTTCTCAAGTTTGGAGAAGCAAATGGTTTTCCGGGCAAGCCGTTTGATACGTGTCCGTAACATTAAATGTTTCCTCTCGATTTTTTGAGTATTCTTCTTGCTAATGATTTGTTGTTCGACTGGTAAATTCCGTTCATAAGCCCCCCAATCGTCAGTATAAAATCGAGAAATCCCAAACGGCTTGAGGAGTTCTTTTAAGGACAAAAATACCGAATCTTTCCTTTTGCCAAACACATACGCAAGAACATTTCCCGTAGCATGGTCAATAGCATGCCAAAGCCAGCGTTGATTTTCCTTGTTGCCGACATAGCTCCACATTATCATCCACTTCAGCACCTTCAACTTTCTGAATATCAGAAAGAATGTCATCTGAATTCAGTCTTTCCAGTAGTGACCGATTGACTGGTTCCATATAGGGTTCTTGTTTCTTTTATTTTGCTAATAACCGTCCCTGGACTAATTCCCAATACCCGCGCAGTATCACGGATCCCGCTGCCGTTCATTGCCATGTCGATGATCTGCTCCTTGACTTCTGGCAAATACCCCTGGTAGGTATAATCTAAAATGAATGTCTTCCTACCACATTCCGGCTTCAGGCAGAGATAGCGTTGTTTTCCAAGTTCCGTCTTGCCGCGTTTAACGACATGATCACATTTACAGCATGGACACAAAACAGCTCTGTTAGCCATTGGAGGTTCTTTCCAAGTAAAGTTCTCGTTGCGCACGATAATACTTCAAAATTATGGCAGAAAGTCACCCGATACCCATGTTTGAAGAATGGCTACCGCAATATCCAGGTCTGAAACACCACCCGCAGACGGACCGCAGCTTTCATGCCGCTGGAACTTGCGAATATCGTATCCCGCCTACTGAATCAGATCGAGGAATCTCGGTCCAGTGATCGAAATCTCAGTCCTTTGCTCCAATTAGTATAAGTGCGTGCTCGAGAGGCACGCCCGTTCTAAACTGCCAATTTTAGATTTCCTGCCGTTAATCCCCGCAACTATTAGAACTCAAGGATACAGTGTGTTGAATGCGTAGCAAATACTCGAATGGGAGGAGACAAGATCCCAAGATCTAAGGGAAATGAATACCTAGATCTATCTTTTTGCCATTCTTCCTAAGAGGTATTGATGGAGGAGGGGAAACGGTTACCGTTGATGAGGTGCCAGTCTCTAGCTGGTATCGTCGAAGGGGGGCAAGCAATGGTATGAGCAGGGCCATTCAGCTATTTTTAGGTATGGGTATGAGCAAGTTGTCTGGGTTTCGTGAATCACTAGTGTTGCTGGTGGCCAAACCGATTAATTAAAGCCAACTATATATCGGTAAGCCCGACGCGAATGGCATACTTGGTAAGTTCGGCGGTGGTATGCAATTCAAGTTTGCGCATGATACTGCGGCGATATCCGTCAACGGTACTGGTGGCAATATAGAGATCCTTGGCAATCTGTGGTGAGTTTTTTCCTTCCGCCAACAGACTCAGTATCTCTGTTTCACGACGATTAAGTCGCCTTTTACTAGATGAATTATCGGCGGGGGGGTTATTGAGGTTATTGGCTTGGACCAGCGTTGCCACTGCGTCGGGACAAAGGTAAGTTTTTCCTTGAGCAGCATTTATAATCGCTTGTACCAATTCTTCGCCGACCGACGACTTAACGACATAGCCAACCGCACCCGCTTCAAGCATCTCCATTACGGATTGCTTGTGGCCAAAGGCTGATAGTGCAACTACCCGTATTTTCGGAAATTTTTCCGACAAGATCTGCGTTGCCTCGATGCCATTGAGGTTTGGTATACGAATATCCATGACCACAATGTCAGGGTTAAGTCGGGTGATCGCCTCTTCGATCTGTGAACCATCACCAATTTCACCGATCACCTCAATTTCGGATACATCGCTCAGCATGAGGCGTACTGCCTCACGAAACATCACATGATCCTCGACCAGTAATGTACGGATACTCATAGCCCACCCCTCTAGTAATTACCTGCAAAGTGGTGCAGGTAAAGATATAGAACATTTTCATTTAATCTCAATTGCCACCGACACGCTGTTAGGTTGTCATTCCGACAAGGACTGTTGGAATGGTGACTTAACCGGATAGGATGGGCAAATGGGTTTATCGCTTGTCCATCAGGAATTGATGTAATCAGTAGATAGGGGACAAAGATACTTGCCTACCCTATTCGGTTGGATGTCCCGAGTGGGATGGAAAGGCGCGGTGTGGAGCGGAATGTGGTTAAAACGACCGTCGATAGCCGTTTTTCATTCCTTGTGAGTATTCACGCATTGCCTGAACTACTCGAGCCGCACCATTGCCATCTACCAATGCGCGTCCTGCTATACCCATGGCGGTACGTTGTTTTTCATTCGTTGCAAGTTGTTCCAGCGCAACGGTCAATCCAGCAACGGTCAAATTTTCCCACCAACCCAAATCCACGGCACAACCCGCCGCAGTAGCGGCGCGGATCACGGGAAGTTGGTTATCCGCGACCGCCACCAGCAGGCTTGGTACTCCCAGACAGGCCAATTCCCAGGTAGTAGTACCTGCAGCGGATAGGGCCAGGTCGGCCCAAGACATGAGATAACCCATATCACGCACATCGGTAAGTATCTCTATCCCCGGCAGGCTTGCTGCTCGTTTCAGTAGTTCAGGGTGCCGTTGGGCTCCACTCCCCACCACCACCTTGGCTTCCCAGGTCGGTCCCAGGTGGGCAAACGCTTTCAGGGCTAAGGAGGTAAGACCACGATGGTCCGCCCCACCCATGGTTACCAGTAATCTTCGTGTTCGGGGAACCTGTTTTTCGTCAGAACGGTCTGCCTGTGTCAAACCCTGGGCCATCGCACTCCGAACGGTCCGCAATTCTGGCCGTAGCATGCAGTAGCGGGAACCAAGCAAGAGACGGGTATCCGTATCCAATGAGTAGTGCAACTCGTCGGCGCCTGCGTTCTGGTTGAGCAGCAGATCGGCGTGGTAGTGGCGGTGGTGGGCCATGTCGTCCAGCACCAACACTGGAATGCCGAGGGTACGAATCGCCTCCTGGTAATCAGGGTCAAAGTGATAACCGTCCAATACGATCCAGGCTGGATCGAATACTTCGGCCAGATTGGACAGCGCGATCAGGTCTCCTGGGTCGGGATGGCTCACCAGTAGGTCCCACACCCCCACCCCCGCATCGGCTAAACGTTGACGCAGCCCCAAAACCGGGACTCGCCCCAACAACAACGCGACATCTTCCGGTTCATTTGTTTGTTCTATTCTTTCCGGTTTTTCCGCCTCTCTTGCTTCCCTCCACGCCTCGGCCAAGGCGAGTAGACGCATCACATGACCGGTACCAATGCCAAAACCGCCATCAGCGCGCAACAGCAAAGGACCTTGCATACTCAACCCTCTTCTAGTGACTTTTGGCGCACATGTCGATTTAGCCCGGCCAGTTCTGGTTCTCGTTCAACCACCGTAAGCGCTTCTTGCCAACCGAAATCGTCGCGATTACCAAGGTGTCGATAGAGTGTCTGTACCAGCGCAAAATCCTCGGGGGTATCCACTGTCCAGCGTAGATCACTGTGGTCCTTATTCTCGGCTACAACGGCGTGCATTCGAAACAATTCTGGGTGCTGGTAAAGATACGGGGTGACATGGACCCGCTGCCAAGGCTCTTGTGCCTCGACCCAGGCGCGCTCCAAAGCTGCACGGGAAAAGACTTCGACATCTAGGCCACGAGGCCAGGTACGAAATTGGGTATTGCTGGCGTAGTCAGCACCGTGGGTATGGAAAAACGCATCCACCACCTGATCGATAAGTCCCGGGTCAATGAGCGGACAATCCGCAGTGATTCGTACTACCACCTGCGCATCAGTTGCCGTCGCGGCATCTCGGTAGCGATCCAAAACATCCGCCTCTGCACCCCGCAAACAGAGTACCCCAAGACGCGCGCATTCCGTGATGATGGCATCATCTCGGGGATCGGTGGTGGTCGCCACCACTGATTGGTCCAGAGTACGAGCCCGTGCGGTGCGGCGCACCACTCGACTAAGCAGAGTGTCCCCGCCAAGGTCCATGAGCACTTTGCCGGGAAGTCGGGAAGAGCTTAGTCGGGCCTGGATAATGGCGACAGTCCGCGCACGGCCCAATGTGGAGAGCGAAGGAAATGGCGGTGGGTGGCCTGCATCCATGTTCTTATTCTCGTTTACGCAATAGGTACATGTTGTCTACATTGCCGCTATTTCCTTGATAAGGCAATCGTCGCTCCCGCACTAACGTGAGATCCGGGAAATCTTGCTGGTAGAGGTCCGCAAAAGGGGCCTTCCAAAGTAGACTTTGCTGACCACGATACGGGATCTCGGTAGGCGTCGTGGCGAAATATTCCAGCCCCCAAATCCAATCGCGGCTGACACGATAAATCTCGGCCAAGACTTTTGCTAAATGATCTGGGTGGATATGGATAAGTACCCCAGAGGTAAATACCAAATCGAAGGCCCCATCTGGGAATGGCAAGGTCAGGGCCGAACCTTGGATCAAGAGCGCATCGGACAAACACCTCCGAGCCCGTGTCAAGGCATAGTTCTGTACCTCTACTCCTGCCAAGCGCGTAAATCCCATCTCGGCAAGAAAAGCGAGTTGATTACCCACATTACAACCCACCTCCAGGATCGACAAGTCCCGAGGTAGGTCTCCCAGAAAAATCGTGTTCAACTCACGCCGACCGACACCGAATTGCGCTAGATAGAGTCCCTCCATTCCATCCAGGCCAAGATCATTACGGTCTGTATAGGAACGTCCGAATTTCCCAGACCATTCTTGCGTTTGCTCAGTCAATCCTGCCACGATCGTCTCCCCTAACCATAAAACAAATTAAGGACGGGAACCTTGCCACCGTTCTTTAATTCTTTCCGACGAGAGAAATTTCTCCTAAAACAAATAATTACACCGTACCCACGCTCCGCGTCACTGCCATTAAGTTAAGGAATTCTGTTTTATAACAAATAGTTAATAATTTTGTTACATCGTTCCCACGCTCTGCGTGGGAACGATGTAAATCTGATAGAACGTGAATAATTACTCACGTCGCCAAGTAGTCATCCCTCCAGGTTGATCCTCTAGTACTACGCCTTGGCGTTTGAGTTCATCGCGAATCCGATCAGAGGCGGCAAAATCTTTGGCCTTGCGTGCGGCTTGGCGGGCATTAATGGCGGCTTCGATGGCTGTCGCATCGATTGGTGGAGTATCCAGAACACACTCCAATCTTTCACCAACGGCGCCAGAACCTTTGCCACCATGCATGAAGGTATCGGGATCCTCTTGGAGTAATCCCAAGATCCCCCCCAATTGACGTAATTCTCCCGCTAGACGCGCAGCGTGCTCGCTATTTTCGCTACGGACTCGATTAATCTCCCGCGCCAAGTCGAAACATACCGCGACGGCCTCGGCGGTATTGAAATCATCTTCCATGGTGGCATGAAAACGGGTGGTAAATTCACCCGCTATTGCCTCGTCGTTCGGAGTAAAACTCCGTAAGGCAGTATACAGACGGGTCAAAGCGGCGCGGGCGGCGTCCAGATTTTGGTCGCTGTAATTGAGAGGGCTACGATAATGGGAGGCAATGATAAAGAAACGCAATACCTCGGGTGAATAATGTGTGAGAACCTCGCGCACGGTAAAGAAATTACCGAGCGATTTAGACATTTTCTCATCGTCTACGCGGACAAAACCATTGTGCATCCAATAATTGACGAAAGGTTCGCCGGTAGCTGCCTCGCTCTGTGCGATCTCATTTTCATGGTGCGGAAACTGGAGATCAGCCCCACCGCCGTGGATGTCAAAATGGTTACCCAAAGATGCTGTAGACATCGCCGAACACTCGATATGCCAACCGGGACGCCCGATTCCCCAGGGTGAACCCCAAGCGGGTTCACCGGGCTTAGCGGCTTTCCACAACACGAAGTCCAACGGATCGTTTTTGGCCTCCATCACCTCGACCCGTGCCCCGGCGCGTAGCTCCTCGGGGTGCTTGCCGGAGAGGCGACCGTAGGGAACAAAACGACTCACATCGTAATAAACGTCGCCATTACTGGCCTGGTAGGCATAACCAGAGGCGAGAAGCTGGCCAATCATCGTCTGGATGAGCGAGATGGAATCAGTGGCTCGCGGCTCAATGTCCGGTGGTAGAACCCCTAGATTTGCCGCGTCTTGCCGCATGGCAGCGATGAATCGTGCCGTAAGGACGGAAATATCCTCACCGTTCTCCGCTGCACGACGAATGATCTTGTCATCAATGTCGGTAATGTTGCGCACATAGGTAACGGTAAAACCCCGGTTGCGCAGGTAACGAACCACGACATCGAAGACCACCATCACCCGTGCATGACCGATATGACAGTAGTCATACACCGTCATGCCGCACACATACAGGCGTACCTCTTTCGGTACGATGGGTAGGAAAGGTTCCTTGCGGCTGGTCAGGCTGTTGTAGATCTGGAGCATTGGCACAGGTTCCACAGAGTTCGGGGGGTACAATACTACCAAATGGGTGAAGGTATTCACTACAACATAATCGTTTAGACTCTCGCTGTCTCTCGTCCGCACCCTACCCTGAAGGATCAAAACCGGAGGATTGTAAGGCCAGCGGGAAATATCGTATCGAAACTACAGAGGATTCTTGTGAAGATTTGCATACTTGCCGACAGCCACGACCATGGCCGCCTACTCGGTGCCGCAGTGGGCGATGCCCATGCCCGCGGCGCAGAGGTGGTGCTCCACTGCGGGGATGTCGTCGCCCCGAGTACCCTCAAGGTACTACTTGCTCACCCCTTACCGGTTCATATCATCCATGGCAACAACACCGGCGACCTGGTAGCAATGCTCCAATTTGCGCATCGCTCGAACGGGCTCATCCACTACCATGGCCAGGATGCTACCTTAACCCTTGGTACGCGGCGCATTTTCCTAGTTCACTACCCCCTCTACGGGCGCGCTTTGGCCCTCACTGGGGATTACGACCTGGTATGTTGCGGCCACGAACATCGTATCTGGATGGAAAAGCTGGAAAACATCCACGGCGGTTCTACTTGGTGTGTGAATCCCGGGACCGTGGGGGGCGTGGGGGCAATCGCTACCTACGTGCTGGGCGACCTGGAAAAAATGGACTTTCAGGTACTTCCGGTACCGTTGGTTTGAACCAAGTTCTTTCCTGTACTGTATGCGGTCCTTGTGGGCAATTAAACTACGGATAATTCCAATCCGGCGGTAGTGGGGCATATCCTCCCCCTAGACCAGGAGCCCCAACGTCCCAACGGTTCATCCAAGGTATCAGCGCGGGATCCAACCAGGGTTCATAGCTGTTCCCGTTAGCGTTCGATGTATTCGGATACGTCGAAGAATCTGCAGAATTTGACAGATTCTGGGGTTTGTTTCCTTGCCAACGGTCGGCCCACTGCTCCATGCGGTCCCCCCAGTGTTCCATCCGATCCGACCAACGTTCCATAGTACGGGGCGACCCCCCGAAGAGGAACATTCCCCACATATCATCGGGAGACTTTGGTTTGGGGAAATGATTCTGCGTGAGCGGTGCAGCCCAACCAGGAAGCGACGGAGATGCGGGGGGCGATGAGGGCGCAAAATCAGGAAACGATGGAGGAGACGCAGTCCAATCAGAAGGCGACGGTGGCGCGGCCCAGCCGGGGGTTGACGACTCACCACGCTCCCACCAGCGCGAATGGTTGGCAGGAGGAGGTTGAGACTTTTGTGGTATTGGTGGGTAAGACGACTTCTCGTCCTCCCACCATGGCCTTGCCCCGAATGCTGGAACCATAATCAACCCCAGAACCAGGGCAAAGATCCGAACGTAACAATCCACCTGGGTCTTCACAACGGCGCTAAACGCTTACCCGGCGGAAAAATTACCACCGGATTTTTCTAGGAGAACAAAGATTTACTGCTGCGCTGGCCCACCTTGAGGAGGCATCCCCGGACGCGGTGGTTGCGCGCTTGGACCTCCTACTCCCCCCAGACCTCCTGGACCACGCCCCTGGGGTGGTTCAGTTTTTTGGAAACCAGTGGGGATCTCAAACAGGTTGTCGGGTTGAGGCTCTTCCTTGATGTTACGCAGCTCCATGGCACCCATTCCGGGCACTTCCTCGCGAATCGGCATACCGAGCTTTTGGTCAAGCCAAACCAAGCTCTTTACGCTCCTACCATCCTTGGAGATGCTTAGTTCCCACTTATCAACTGTACGATTATTGACAGTTTCGGTCGCCAACTTAGTACAGGACATGCCCTTACCCTGGGCGCAAAAGTGGCGGGGGTCACCAGGCAAAGGGGCCTGTTCCATGGGGATATTGCCGGTCCATTCCCAATATTTTTGTTTGTCAGGAAAGACCTGCCACATTGCCTTACGCTGAGGATTGATGATTTGTACCACCTTCTGACCATATTCCTCGGTGGCGCGTTGGTCCGGCACAACCATTTCTTTGCGTTGACGGAAATTGCTCATATAGAGTTTCCCAATGGGTCGCTCGGTCTGATCCTTGAGATTGACCGCCACGACATCAGCCGAAAACTCAGGGGCAGCCGCCCAGCTCACTGATGAGCACAGCCCTACAAATCCAAAAACCAAAAAAAACAAAGTCTTATGCGTCATTATTTGCTCTCCTTCAATCGTTTATTTTAATCCACATCCCCGACATGGGACACAGATCATCTCACCAAGATCCTCGGGAAATCGCTGATTTCAGTCAGCTAGACCACAAGGAGAATTTTCAATGTCTTCACTGGCTAGATCCTCCCCACGAGTCAACTTTGTTGTCTTTTATAGACGAGTTAGACGGACTCGATGTATTACCCCACGGTTGTCCTGCGGTACTACCCAAACTATCCACGTTTGAGCGCTCCAAGTTTCCCCACTGGTTTCCGGTTTGGGTGCTATTCCACGGATTTTCGCCAGATCCGGTAGACGAGGGTGAGGATGGCGGTAGGGTAGTGGACTGCCGTTCACGGGAGGGTGGTACCTCCTGGCCGTAGTCGCCCCGGCCATAATTACCGCGACCGTAGTCGCCCTGACCGTAATCACCGCGTCCATAATCACTACGACTCGAATCATCGCGCCCGTAGTCGCCTCGACCGTAATCACCGCGCCCATAATCACCACGACCGTAATCAGTACCACGCTCACCCCCTGCGGGTGGGTCGTAGTTATAATCACGGTAACCAGTGGATGGCTGTTCACCATAGCCATGGTCCCGACGCCTCCAATCCTCCCCGTATCCTCCTCTTGGTGGCCCGCTACGGTTATAACCACGGTCGCCATAGCGCCAAGGATCAGCGCCGTCCCAGGCTCCCCTTCCCGAGTAATAGTCACCGTAGTAACCATTTCCGCGATATGGGCCTCGATAGCCTCCCCAGTCTTCATTGTATCCATCGCCCCAAGGACGCCGTCCCCAGTAGGAGTCTCGATTACCTGGGAAGCCCCAGGAAGACCATGGATTATCGAACCAATCTTCCCACGGAGAAGAACCCCATCCTCCCCAAGGAAACGTAGCCTCCACTCTTTCTGAACCAGTGACGGCCATCAGACCAACTACCAGGGCAACCCCCAAAACAGTACCCCTGCGTACCATGATATTTCACCTGTTTTCCAGTAATTGTCGACCCCCGACTCTCAACCATCCGCTACGATGGAAACAGTAAGAAAGCTTTAAACAGTTAGATTTTTCGAGAGACAGGGAAGAAATAGCTTTCTATCGAAAAACGGATAAAACCTTGACACACGTTACCGTTAGTAATTACTCACTTCCTGCTGGGATCGCGAGCGTCTCGTCCGCTCTCTTGCTGCCAACATGACCGCGCTCCCAGGAGGATCGGAACGATTACCACGGTTATTTCACCCGAATCCCAATAACGCAAAGATTATTTTTCTTTGGCCTCTCCGCTGGATTTCTCCGAATCCTTGTTATCCACCGTACCAGCCGGCGGTCCACCTGCGGGAGAGGGGATCAATCCGCTCCCCGATTCTCCGGGAAGATTCCATGGCGAATAACTAGCCCCATCGGGGGCGGTACCCGTGGTTTCGGGAGCAAAACTCTTTCCCTGAGCAGGGCCGCTGTAGCTCGACCCCCCCCATCCTGAGGAACCCCTTTCTTGTCCAAATCGATCCGCATCGTTGTTTCCGTAGCCGGACTCTGGCTCCTCGTAACCATTCTTTCCTCCGGCGTAACCGGATTGGGGTACAGAGGACCCGTAGCTATTACTTCTGCTTCCCCAGGAAGCATCGCGATCCGAAGATTCGTAGCCTCGACTATCTCGGCTATTCCGGTTGTAGCGATCAGCGGGTGGTATTCGCCTTCCGGAACCAGAGTCGGTGTTGGGGTCATTGAAATTGGAACCGTAACCCGGGTTTCCTGTATCGGGAGGTGAACCGTATCTCCCCCCATAGATCGATCCGCTTCTGGGAGGACCATACCCTCCGCCATAACCTGACCCACGATCACCCCAGGAAGGGCCAGTCCCCTCACCGGGATAATTTCCTGGTCCACCACCATAAGTCGGACCATACCCAGGAGGCCCATTGTCGTAACCTGGGCCTCCTCTGTGATTTGGTCCACTGTAGCCATAGCTACGCCCAGCACTGTAGCCCCCCGGACCAGCACCATAACCTGGGCGGCCATAGTAGCCGCCTCGTCCACCGCCCCGAGCCCATGGACTGGAATCAATCGCAGGCGGATAGCCCGGAGGAGGCGCCATATCGTAAGACCCGCCTCCCCAGGGACGCGGGCCATAGCCTGGTGGTGCTGCATACCCCCCAGAGGAGGGTTCAGGGTCCGACGACCATGGACCTACCCCTCCATAGCCATAGTCTGCTGCATTGGCCACCGTGACACCTGCCAGGCCCACTAACACCACAGTCGACCAACGGATATGGTATTTCATCAATTGTCTCCGAGAAACCCCGCACTTCAGGGCTGAGTAGTTGACGGTCTTGCCCTCGTTTTTTGTCCACGCATCCATAGCAGGCGCAGACTTCTATCGGGTGGGAGTTAAATAACATTCCACCCTAATGACATAAGTTAAAAACGGTAGCGCTCATTTTTTATAATCATTCACCCCGTTCAGCGGGAAGGGGGAGCATGCTCAAACGTGGAATACGGCCAATACTGAGTGTTGGTTGAACCAGTAGTTTTGAACGCCCTGCCTTAGTTTCGCCCCGTCAGAAAGAGGGCAAATGGATATTATTGGGAACCCTAGCGTTGATTATCGTTTTGTCATTCCAGCAGTGAATACCGGAATCCAGTATACAGGGAATGTGACGTAGGATTGAAGACTTACCATCCATGGTGCGTGAATTTCGGCAATCCCTGTCGAAATAACGGCTAGTTTCAGAGAGATTTCCGAATATTGTTTAATGATTACGTACTTTTCGCCGAATCTCTTTGGTGATGGGTAACGAGATTAGCTGCCAATTAAGGGAGGAGTAGATTTTAGCCGGATACCACGGCGCTTAGTACTATTACGCTCTTTGTAACGCCCCGCAATGATAGTTCTCTCCATATTGGGCATGGAGGGAGCGGCATCAGCCATTGCCGGGGCAGAAGTCGATTCGTCGGAAACCGGTGAATCATCACTCGCCGCTAGCGGTGGAAGCGGTAGCCGCACGCTAGAAAGACCTGATTGTATTACCTCGTTAACAACTACCACCGACACCGGCTCCGGTAGAGTCCCTGACGATGGCAACGCATCCAACTCGCCACCTCGTTCTGTAACCGCGACCAAGGGACGCAGTACTGTTCGTTCGAGGGTGTTGGGTCGGGCAAAAGGTTCGGGAGGCGGCACAGAATCGGCGGTTCCATATCCGAGATTAGGGAAAGACGTCGGTGTAACCAAAACCTCTGGGGCTGGAGCCTCCGATTCCGTCAAAGAAACGGGTACCTCGCCCCCTTGCGAGTGCGGCTTAACCTCAATGTGAGGACGCAACAAACTAGGAGGACTCTCCACTGGGAAAAGCACCTTGGGAGCATTCTCTCCTGGCAGCGGTCGCACCTCGGTCGAATCAAGTGACGAAACCAGATTCGGGATAGGCGTGCCGCCGGTAGTAGTTTCTGCCTCAGCCCGGGGTGCCATCGTTCCCACCGAAGACGACGGCAACGCTGCCAGATTGGGGCGCAGGAAGGGACGAGGTATCCCTCCCACTGGTTCTCCGACTGCCCCCCGTATTGATGTAGCTGCCCCCCCACTGGGGGGCAGCGATGCCGAAGCCGCCGACGCTACACCTTCTCCCGCAGACGTAGCGGGGTCAGAGGCCGGGGTTGCCGTAGTCGGCGTTTCTCTGGGGGGGGCGCTCGAAACGGGCGCTTTTTTGGGCGGTACGGATGGTGGCGATGGTGGTGATGGGATCGTGCCATCGGGTTCGGTACCCGGAGGATGGGGATACTCAAAGGCATTGGCGGCACTGGTACAACCCAAGGGGATTACCACCAGAGTGAGTACAGTCGAGACCAATACACCGAAGAGCAACGAGACCGCCATGCCCTGGAAAATGGGGTCGAAAAGGATCACGAAAGAACCGGCCACCAAGGCAAAAGCAGTGATCATGATCGGACGCATCCTGGTCTCGGAGGCTAGAAGTACCGATTCACGCAGGCTATACCCGGCAAGGACCTGATGCTTAGCGAAATCCACCAACAGAATGGAGTTGCGCACAATGATGCCAGCCAGCGCGATAAATCCGATCATGGATGTGGCGGTAAATTCCGCCCCCATCAGCCAGTGTCCCGGCACGATACCAATCAGGGTAAGCGGAATCGGGGCCATGATAATCGCTGGCAGTGTAAAGTTGCCAAACTCCCACACCACTAGGATATAAATAAGCACCAATGCTACCGCAAAGGCGATCCCCATATCACGGAAGGTTTCATAGGTAACCGTCCATTCCCCTGTCCATTCGAAACCACTCTTATCTGAGGTCTTAGGTGGTCCAATGTACGAACCTTTCGGCCCTTTGATACCATCGGGAGATGTGTAGTTGTTCAAAAGCTCCTGGATGGCAAACATGCCGTAGATAGGTGCCCCTAAACGCCCCACCAGATCCCCGACTACATACTCGTTAGCGCGCAAATCCTTGTGGAATACAATATTATCTTCCGGCACTGGGACGAAACGCCCCAATTCCGCGAGTGGCATTACCGTTCCACTCGTAGAGGGGATGGGCAGATCGCCAAGGTGGGCAATTTGGGCACGAGCGGCTAACGGTATCTGGATGGTGATGTAGGTAGGCTCCAAAGATTTGCCACGCTTAACGTCACCAAGCTTCTCTCCACCCATCGCCATTGCTAGATTGCGGTTAATGGTATCTACGGAGATACCACGGCGCACCGCCTTCTCTGTATCCACCTCGAAGCGATAGACATCGTGGGGACCTGTCATGTAGTTGTCCACGTCTACGACCCGCATCTCGCCGAGAGTGGGGAGCGCTGCCTTGGCGAAGATTCCGGTAAGGTCGGTCGCGAAACGTCGTCGAGTCTGTTCATCGGGGCCGTAGACCTCGGCGACGATCGATTGCAGTACCGGTGGTCCAGGTGGCACCTCGGCAACGGTCAGCGTCGCCCCCGCTGCCTTGGCGATAGGCTCCAGCAGGTTACGGGCCTCAACCGCAATCTCATGACTCTTGCGATGACGTGCCTTCTTGGCGGTAAGTTGAAGCTGGATATCCGCATGCCAGGATTTATCACGCAGGTAGTAGTGTCGTACTAACCCATTGAAATTAAAAGGAGAGGCAGTACCCACGTAACTCTGCAGAGCGGTCACCTCGGGAATTTTGCGCAACACATCCACCATCTGTCGGGCAACATTGGCGGTGTTGGGCAGAGCCGTGCCATCCGGCATGTCAAAGATGACATCAAATTCCGACTTATTGTCGTAAGGCAGCATCTTGACCGGCACGGCACTGAAGTAAAACATCACTACCGAGAGAAACCATACCGCGATAATCGAGAAAAGAGTAACCCACCCTAAAAATCGGTTCTCGATGAGGGGTACCATGAAAGCACGATAGTAGCGGCCAATGACCTCCTTCTCCCGATGTTCGCGTTTCTCCGCTCTACGCAGGGCCGCCAACGAGGGCTTGATGCGCATCACCAACCATGGGGTAAACATGAATGCTGCGAACAGTGAGAACACCATCGCAATCGAGCCCAGGACCGGAATGGGCCGCATGTAGGGTCCCATCATTCCGCTGACGAATCCCATCGGTAGTAGGGCTGCCACCACCGTAAAAGTCGCCAGGATAGTGGGATTACCCACCTCACGTACCGCATCCACTGCAGTATCCGTATCGCTCTCGCCCTTCTCTAGCCAACGTCGGTAGATGTTTTCCACGACTACGATGGCGTCATCCACCAGGATACCGATGGAGAAGATCAGGGCGAATAGGCTGACCCGATTGATGCTGTAACCCGTCATCAGGGCGCCGAAGACGGTGAGCAGAATGACTACCGGGATGACGATGGTCACCACTACCGAGGGGCGAATCCCCAAAGCAAACAGCACCAGGATGGTTACCGCACCGGTAGCAATGAACAGTTTCTTGAGCAGGTCGTTGACCTTCTCGTTGGCGGTCTCACCGTAGTTGCGGGTCACATCAACCTGGACATTGCTGGGAATAAGATGGCCGCGCAGGCTGCTCAAGCGATCAAGCAGGGCATTGGCGACAGTAACCCCATTGCTGCCCTCTTTTTTGGCGATGGCGATGGTAACGGCGGCGGCACCGTCGGCTTCGAGTGTACCCTCAGTTCGGCCAACCCCCGTATAGTGCGCCACCATCTGAGTAGTTTCCTGAGGACCATCAAAGACATGGGCCACGTCCCCGACGTAGACCGGGGTTGAGTTACGCATCCCTACGACAAGACGCTTGATATCCTCGGTACCCCGCAGAAAAGCCCCGGTAGTAACCGAGTAACGGGTACCTCCCGTCTCTGAAGAGCCCGCACTCTGTTCGGCATTGGCACTGCGGATTGTCTGAGCCACTTGATCCAGGCTAATACCGAAGCCCGATAGGCGCTCAGGGCGAACCTCTACCCGAATTTCCGAGTGACGCCCACCAATCACCTCGTTCCAGCCGGTATCTGGTACCTCCTTGAGGCCCTGCAACACATCCAGGGCGAGGGTGCGAAGCGCACTGTCGTCCACATCTCGCGACCATAGTGTGAGAGTGACCACCGGGACATCGTCCACCCCCTTGGGTTTCACCAAGGGCATAGATACTCCCGGTGGGATGCGGTTGAGATTCGATTGGAGTTTGTCGTGGACCTTAACGATGGAGGGACCCATCAACTGACCCACATCAAACTCTATGGTCACCATTCCCTGACCACGCATGGATGCGGAGTAGACGTGCTTGATCCCGGTGATCTCGCTCATGATGCGTTCCAGAGGCTCAATCGCAAGCGTCGAGACCTGAGCCGACGAGGCGCCCGGATAAGACACAAAGATGTCGATCATCGGCACGGAGATCTGAGGATCCTCCTGCCGCGGAGTCATCACCAATCCGAGCAGCCCCAGACACAAAGAGGCGAACAACAACAGCGGGGAGAGTGGCGAATGGATGAAGGCCTTCGCCATATTACCGGCAACACCCAAGCCATCATGAGCGGCGTGGGTGGTGTGGTCAGGAGAAGCGTGAGTCCCGTGGTTATCGATCATTTTGGTTTTAAGGTTGATAGTTCATTCGACACGAACATCATTCGCCGCTCGACTGACCCCATCCAGTCACCAACCCAGGAGAGGGAGAGGCCAAGATGCGATCGCCGATGTTCAGACCGGAAAGAACGCTATAGCTGTTGCCGATGCGCTCACCGACTCGCACCATGCGCAACTCGTTCTTGTTGTCGGCTCCCACAACGAATACGGCAGGCAGGCTGCCGCGCCAGACAACGGCGGAGAGCGGGACCAGCGGTAGGGTGTTGGTGGGGGCACTCACATCGGGGAGCTGGACCTCAGCGTACATTCCTGGACCACCGGCGGTACCGGAGGGTAGGTCGAGCTTGACCGTCACCGTGTGGCGCTGGGTATCAGCCATCGGATAGATCTGCGCAATACGAGTCTCGATGCGAGCATTACCCACGTCGAGCTTGGCCGGGACGATCATTCCCTTGCGTAGCCCTGGCATGAGGCGCGCCGGTACTTCTATACGGATCTGTAGGTTACGAGTATCCGCTATCTTAAAAATGGGTTGGCCGGGTTGGATGGTATCGCCCACCTCGGCAAACTTCTGGACAATAACCCCACCGAAGGGGGCAATCGAACGGGTATCGCGGAGCTTGGCGTCGATCTCTTCAATGCGTGCCTGCGCTCGAACCAGAGCCGTTTGGGCCTGCTCGACGTTGGTCCCAGCCCCATAGACTTCAGCGCGCCGCTCCAGATAGGGATTGCTCAGTCCCGTCATACTGGACATGGGCTTAGTGAAAAACTGATCGAACATGGAGGGCATCCCCATACCCATGTCGGTATTGGGGCGATTGCTACGTCCTGAGTAGATCTCACGAGAAAACTGAACGCGCGCGTTGCGTACCGCAAAATCGGCATTAGCCGCATCTGCAATCGCCGCACGTCGTTGGGCGAGTAAGTCTCCATCATCCAGAACGGCGAGGATCTGCTTGTCCTCAAACCAATCTCCCTCCCCCCCCTTGAGGAACACTACGCGACCGGGAAGCTGCGCTGAGAGCGTAACCTCGCGGAAAGGGACTACAGTCCCCCCCAAGGTCGTAACTGCACCCACGGGACGAGACTCCACCGTGATGACATTCGGGGATGAGGGGACAAAACTTTGCTCGGGGGAGCCGACTGCCACTCCCGCCAAACCACTTAACAAAACGACAAGAAGTTTCTTAGACATGGGTTGGATATACCCTGGTGACCCGTCGGGTGTGCCTCCGGGAAGCGGGGCAGACCACCGACCGATGAACGACAGGCCTCCCCAGAACAATCTGTAGAGGCCTGTACGATAACGATAAATTTGCGAATACGGGCGGTTAAACCCGTCCCATCACGCTAAAACTCTCGATGAACGGACTAGCCATCCGCGGGTCTTTGATCATCGCCATGTAATCGCCAACCTGGAACTTGATCTTGCGGGTGGTATAGGCCATACCCAGCGCCATCATACCGAGTCCCTTATCAACCCACTTCTGCCAGCTTTCGGGGCTAGCACGCAGATCCCAGTTCAATGTCTCACCGGTGTAGGCGCCACTGGCAACGACGCGACCATTTTCAACCTTGATGACACCTCGCGGCTGGTCTTCGCCGTCAAAACCGTAGGCAATAACGGAGTTAAAGCCTATTTTTGCCAACTCCCCGGCCAGTTTTGCCTCCTTATTCCATTCATCACCGAAACGATTCATCCACGTCTCGGAAAACAGCTCAGCCATGGCAGATCTCCCCCAAGTGTGATTTTGTTAAGAAAACGCGGCCACTCTACCCGAACCCCCCACCGATTTCAAGTTAACCCACACCGCCAGCCAGGTAAAAACCGTCTTGAGTGAGGTGTTTCGTATTGACATGCTCCCCCTGCATCGACAGGAAAGATCCGTTCTTACAATACGTTGGGGAATACAATATCGCTACGGCATTGTTTTGACGGATGGTAAAGCAGGCGAATGCGACGAACCAGGACATCGGTGATGCCTTGTATTGACCTGACGTTGAAAACCGAGGGCAACATCGTGCTCGGCGTGTAGCATCGACCCAAGCCCAGAAAGAAACCATACTGTCCAAAGGATTGTGCAATACATAGGGCACAGCGCGTCAGCATCAAAATCAACCGCACTGCGGTGCGATAGCGGATAGCGGAAGGAGGGAAGGAGGGAAGGAGGGAAGGAGGGAGGGAGAAGGCAACTCGTTACCTGCGGTTCGCTCATTTTTTATCCAGTTAGCGCAATTATACCTAATCGGGTATAAACGGACTCAGGAAATCCCAATAATTTCAGTACGCGACGCTGTAATGCCGTTAGCGAAATGAGGAAAGGGGGTGCGCCCGGCATGGAAACTCGGCTGATATTTCTGAAGGCGCGTAGAACCAGTTCGGCCGAAGGGCGACGTGTGGCCCGTTTTTTGTTTCCTGGATAAAGCCCCGTAATGGCTCATCGGTGCTCCTCAATGCTTGATGGAAAAGGAAGTCAAACAGCGTCAACGCACATAAAGCGATGGAGAGTAGGCGCACCATGCCGGTGATATGGTCCTCACGCTGGAGATAGAAGGGTGTCAAGGAGAGTGGCAGCCCTTTAATGCGGCTATTGTCGCGCTCAATGATGAATTGGTCGCGGTAGACGAGGACAATTTTCTCCAAGGAGAAGCACTCTAGCGGAGCGTTGTTGGCATAAACCCTCCAGCCAAGGCGACGACGCGCCGCTTGAATCGCTTCTTCCCAACGTTGCACCGTTACCGTGAAGGTCCGACGGAGATTAATCCGCTCGGTTTTATCCGCGTAGCCACGCACAGTTTGTTCGGTAACTTGCTCATGACAAGTAACTTCCAAGAACCCCATCACGTGAAAGCGCTCAAGGATTTCTTGAGCGGCGTTTTCTATCTCCACTAACGTAGTGAGTCGCTTTTTACCGCGCCGATGCTGGGCGAGGTCATGTAGCGCCGCTTCCGCCTTGGTCAGGCGTTCATCAAAATTGGCCTCTTGGGCTCGGACATGGCGCATGGAACGTACGATCAAACGTCGCTCTGTCCAAGGATGCGTGTCGCCGTCCTTTTCAACGTGGATATCTTCATTGATTTCAAACCCTTCGGCAATGAGTTCGCGCTCACCCAATTTTCCTTGCCGGTATACCGAACTCACGAATACTGGATTTCCCTTCTTCCACAATAGGTTGAGGTATCCATCCAAAACCTCGGGAGTAATTCCCTTCGCTGATAGCGGCGTCAAGTAATAACCGCCGCCGGCATTAATCACCCGGCGTGTCTCCAGTGCCGACATCTTACTGTCCCCTACGAACAGCACCCCCTTTCGATTGAGGACCGCTCGTACTCGTTCAATGGCCGGAAGGTAGAGTGGATCATCCGCGCAATTACCGGGA
>CAUYTY010000215.1 GCA_963575655.1 Gammaproteobacteria bacterium
GTGATGAGATGAGATGTTTAACAAATCCCTGATTGCTTACGTCGAACTCAGGTTACCTACCATCTGCGTCCTCAGCGCGGCCTCTTCCATCGCTTTTCCGCAGTATCTTGCCTTTCGGCCCTGGAGGAGTTGCAGGATCCCGGACCCTTCCGGATTGCGAAATCAAGATGGTTTTCGGCCAGGCACTAATTATCCCAGAGTTACACACCCAATCCAGATAATACACGCAGTGCCAAATATAGGCGTGAAAGTTGGGCAAAGCGGATGATGCGGTTCGTTCCTCATCGCATCCTACGTGGGCTAAACCGAATACAATGCCACTTTAGAAAGCGTGAATGGTTATTACCTCTAACCAACGTGCAGATTAGTATTGGAGCGTCGCAATTGCTTTAAAGGTATGGTAGTTGTCTCCGCTGACTGTCGCGGACGAATAGGCGCAGACCAGGCGTGGCCGTAGATTACTTCATGGGTGGCGGTTAGACGACCATTATGACGAAAAGCTTCGTAGGCCGTGGTGAGTTGTTTGAGTCGTTCCCGTCCGGTAAGACCACGCGGGCGACCATGGGTAACATTGTGAGCCCCCAAAACCTTGAGATCACGCATTAATCCTCGCAGGTCAGGGTAGGTCAGAGTAACGTGCTCCACGTCCATTACGATTCCACTAAAGCCTGCCCGAACCAGCGCGTCGCCAATGTCGTGCATATCAATAAAGGCATTCACATGACTGTAATCATCCACGCTTTGCCACGCGCTACGCAATTCGCGTAGGGTGTCGGGACCGAAGGTACTAAAAACTAACAGTCCCTCTGAACGTAAAACCCGGCGTAATTCCGCAAAGGTTTGATCCAAATCCAGACACCACTGCAAGGTAAGATTGGAATAGATCAGGTCAACGCATTCCGCAGCAAAGGGTAATGTCTCGGTATCCGCACAGACAAAACGTTGCCCACTACGACGCACTAGACCTTGCGAGAGCCAAGGGCCAATTTTCTCGATGATTTTTGCGGCCCGCCCTAAAGTACGTCGCCGAGCCTGCCGGAGCATTTCCACAGAAAGATCGGCCGCCACTACTAAGGATTGTGGATAACGTTGGGCAAGGGCAACAGTTCCGTTACCGGTTCCCGCTCCAATATCCAATATCCGCATTGGTGCCAAACGCACCTCACTGAGCCGATCCAAGAGGCGTGTCCCCACTTCCCGCTGCAAAACTGCCACCTCATCATAATGGGCAGCGGCACGGTCAAAAGAATCGCGTACCTTGATCTTGTCGGGAAGAAATGGTTGAAGTGCTTGGCTGTTCATGGGAGATCCGCGAGCGTCCGTCTTATGGCGTGGGACCTAAATTTAAGAGGATGCATGGCGACGAATAAATTCCTTAATCTCTTCTATATTCGGATCCATGACTGTGTAGTATTGAGGCAGTTCTTCCAGATGTTCGTAACCTAACGGACGATTCGGAGAACAGTCCAAAGCGGCGCGAATGGCCTCTTCAAATTTAGCGGGCTGGGCGGTTTCCTCGCAAATCAAAGGAACGCCTTCTTCACGATATTCCAATCCAACCTTCAAACCGTCAGCAGTGTGGGTATCGACCACTACCATGTGGCGCTCCCAAGTCTTACGAATCGTGTTCAATCGATCTTCGTGAGTGCTGCTCCCAGCGACAAAACCAAAACGGCCCAGATCTCGATACCAATCCTCTCCCGAGGCATCGAAGAATCCTTGCTTTTCCACTGTCTGCCACAATGCCCGCACCCGTTCTGGGTCGCGACCTACGGCATCGTAAACAAATCGTTCGAAATTAGATGCCTTGGAGATGTCCATGGAAGGACTACTGGTCTGAAATACCTGACTTGGCGGTCGTACTCGATAGCGACCGGTGGTGAAGAATTCAGCCAAGACATTATTCTCGTTAGTAGCAAGAATGAGCTTGCGGATCGGTAGTCCCATCTGGCGGGCGATGTGACCCGCACAGATATTCCCAAAATTTCCCGACGGTACAGAAAAAGAGACCTGCTGCTGATTGTTTTGGGTAACGGCAAAGTAAGCCTTGAAATAATAAACGATCTGGGCCGTGACTCGAGCCCAGTTTATAGAATTGACAGTGCCGATCTGGTAACGAACCTTAAAATCCGCATCCGCGCTCACGCCTTTTACTAAATCCTGGCAATCGTCGAAGACTCCGCGCACGGCAATGTTGTGAATATTGGGCTCGTCCAGTGAGTACATCTGCGCAGTTTGAAAGGCACTCATCTTGCCGAAGGGAGAAAGCATAAAGACGCGTACATTACGCTTACCACGTAGTGCATATTCGGCACTGGATCCAGTGTCACCGGAGGTGGCCCCTAAAATATTGAGCCTGGTCCCTTGTCGTTCCAAAACGTATTCAAAGAGGTTGCCCAAAAACTGCATAGCGATATCTTTGAATGCGAGCGTTGGACCATTGGATAGACCCAGCAGCCATACCCCAGGGTCGAGTCGACGGACTGGTGTGATCTCCTCCGATCCGAAAATCTCCGGCGTGTAGGTCCGATCGACCAGGACGCGTAGATCAAGGGGGTGGATATCGGTGATAAAACGACGAATCACCTCGTAGGCTAAATCTCGGTAGGAAAGGCCACGCCAGCGGATCAATTCCTCCGGCGATACTACGGGGTATTCCTCGGGAATAGTTAACCCGCCATCGGGGGCAAGTCCCTCTAACAGGATCTCGGTAAATGAGCGAGGGGCCATACCGCCCCGAGTACTGAGGTAGCGCATTCTTGAAGGGGGGGCTTGCATAGTGTCGCGGGAAAGGCTTGAGGGAGTATCGGTAGAAAGGTTCGATTGCATTTTTTTCTTCTCGCCTTTAATTCTGAGTCAGCACCTACGACGGATATTTCCAGGCAATCGTTTATTTCTATCCTCCACTGGGAGGTGGTGAACGATTACGCATTGATAATATAGGTCGCCAATGACCGATTACGCCGCCACCAATAGCGTCGTAATAATTGACCAGTAATTCGTCGCGGGAGTGCGGGATCAGGATATAAAGTTAGGCTGGCAAGGGTTCCGGTCCGTAGCGCTTGTTGCAATGGGGCGAACCATTCCCGCTCCAAACGATTGAGTGCATCACGCCGATCTGCGGAAATCTCGGAGGGTTCAGCCGTTTCTATGTTGGACAGATCGCGAAGGTCTTCTAGCACCACCAAATGATTCCCCTCTCGCTCGACCTTGGCAAGCCAATGATCGGCACTACGCGGCATAGCGGTGTGCGGCGTGTTGGAAAGATGGGCCAATCCTAGGGTAACCGGGTCGTTACTCCACACCTGGCTGAATATGCCGGGTGGCACTGTGGGAGTTTCTCCCTCGCCCCAAAACCACAGGCTGTTGACGGGTAGATCACCGCGCGCCTCACGTTCGGCATTGACCGAGCTGTGATGGAGGAGAATCTGGCATTCGTTGAGCCACATCCGCCAAACCTTGGCCTGCTCGCCCTTCGGTAGATGGTGGCGGATGTCTTGGCCGTGAACCATGGCCAGTTTCGAGGTTTGGATACTGGCAGGCCCGGACAGTGGTAGGTACCAACGGGTGGGGTAGGGCGCCTTCACGCAAAAATCCGGTGGGATAGTGCCTTCTGGTTCGCTTCGTAACCACGGGGGTGGCTGGATCCCGTTCGAGATCTCCGCTGTTAGGCGCATCGCGTCATCATAAGAGAGTTTGAGCACGCGATGGTCAAAGAGTACCAAGCGGTTACGGTCGAGGTGCAGATAGACCGGGTCAGCCCGTATCCACCAACCTGCTGGGGCAGGGTCGTTACTATCCAATGCGTGGCTAACCGCTGCTATTGGTAACGAGTCCTCTGATGGACTTGAATCGACCCCGAAGAGTCGGAACAGCAGGGCATCAAGGTGGGGCGCGACCAACCCGCCCGCGATGAGATCGGAACGAGCGAGCAAACGCTCCAACGAGGGGAGGGAAACAACCGCATCCCGGAGTAGGTCGGGGACGACCAGAGTCAGGTCGGGAACGGGGAGCGCCATCGGTATTTCCGTCGGGGCGTATTCGTCTCTATTCTTAATCTCCTTGGAACTTTCACTATCCAAGAAAAATCACTACATGACTTTTCTTGGACGTTAAAAGAGCAATCGATTGGAGGACCAAGATCAAAACGATTACGCCCGTGCGGCATTTTCCTTACAGCTTTTCTTTGATACGGGCCGATTTACCGCTGCGCTCGCGTAGATAGTAGAGCTTGGCGCGACGGACATCACCGCGACGCTTGATGACAATCTCGGCAACGGTTGGGCTATAGGTCTGGAACGTGCGCTCGACACCCTCACCATGGGAAACTTTACGTACCGTGAAAGAAGATCCCAGGCTACGATTACGGCGGGCAATGACCACGCCTTCAAAGGCCTGGAGACGTTCGCGGTCACCTTCTTTGACGCGGGTCTGGACAATGACGGTATCGCCCGGGCGGAAAGGCGGGACCTGCCGGGTCATTTGCTCGGCTTCGATTTGCTGGAGAAGATTGCTCATACTCGTAATGCTCCAAAGCGAATTGTTTGTTTTGAAATTCAATTTATAAAAAACGACGTGACGGTTTTTAGTAGCTAAAACGGAGCGTTAAGACCCATCCAGCAAGGCACGTTGTTCGTCGGTTAGGGCCAGGTTCGCCAATAGGTCTGGGCGGCGCTGGCGGGTGCGATGCAGGGCCTGGGTGAGGCGCCAACGTCGAATCGCCTCGTGGTTGCCCGACAGCAGCACCTCTGGTACGGGTTGTCCCGCGTAGATCTCGGGACGGGTGTAGTGAGGATGGTCGAGGAGGCCGTCTACGAAAGAGTCCTGGTCCGCCGAGGCGGGATGACCCAAAGCACCCGGTAGGAGTCGAGTAATGCCGTCGATTACTACCATCGCGGCCAGCTCTCCACCACTCAGGACGTAGTCGCCAATCGACAATTCCCGATCTACCTCCGCCTCGATAAAGCGCTCATCCACCCCTTCGTAGCGCCCAGCCACCAAGATCAAAGTTGGTTGTCCCGCAAGCTCCTCTAGGATGGCCTGATTCAGGGGCTGCCCTTGGGGCGAGAGGTACACCACGGGGGCATAGTCACCCAGAACCATTCGGGCGGCACTCAACGCCTCTTTCAGGGGTTGGGCCTTCATTACCATCCCCGGACCACCACCATAGGGGCGGTCGTCTACCGTGCGATGACGGTCGTAGGTATAGTCCCGTGGATTCCAGAGGTTGAGGTTCAACAGCTCCGCACGCAAGGCCCGGCCTGGGATGCCATGGTGCAACGCATCAAACATCTCAGGAAAAAGGGTCACAACCCCTAGGCGCACTGGTTTAAAACTCCGGGTCCCAATCCACCACCAGGCGACTACCTGCCAGGTCCACCTCGCGTATTACCGACCCCGACAGATAGGGGACGAGTCGCTCCCGTTCTCCCCGGACTACCAACACATCGTTGGCGCCGGTCTCTATTAGAGAATCCACTTGGCCTAGGTCGACCCCTTGGAGGGTAAAGACACGCAGGCCAATCAAATCGGCCCAGTAGTATTCGCCGTCTTCGGGCGGGGGGAGCACCTCGCGGCGCACCACCACTTCACAGCCAACCAGCGGAAGAGCTGTGGTCGGGTCGGTACAACCGTCGAGCAGTGCTACCAGGCCTTTGCGATGAGACTGTCCAGCCAGCAATACCCGCTCGTGAAGACCCCCGAGGTGGGCAACCAGCCAAGGACGGTAGTTCAGGAGGTTGTCACGGGGCGAGGTGTAGGACTGGACCTTGACCCAGCCACGCACACCAAAGACGCCAGTGATGCGTCCCACCGTCACATACTGCTCTCCCTTGCTCATCAGCGATGGTTTAGGCCGTAGCCGCTGCCTGCTGCTTACGGTAGTCCTTGAGCAGATTCGCTACGGTCTCGGAGGTCTGAGCCCCCTTGGACAACCAGTAGTCGACCCGGTCCAGTTTTACAGATACTGGGATATCTGCCCCCATGGGAACAGGGTTGAAGTACCCCACTCGTTCAATGTAACGGCCATCACGACGGTTACGGCTGTCGGTGACAACGATGTGATAGAAGGGGCGTTTGAGCATCCCAGTACGAGAGAAACGGATAGTAACCATCGCGAGTTCTTGACCTTTGTCTGTCTGATGCGAGGAGAATGGCGAAAGGCGGCGATTTTATGAGAAATCGAATCAGATTGGAATGGACCGCACGCTATGGTTGATAATAAAACACATCTTTTTTCTAGGCACTGGTGTGTATGCGGGGTATTGTGGGTATCGAAATTCAGCGACGATACCGTGGACCGAGCGCTGTTGTGGTTGTTAACCGGTTGGATTCTCGTGGAATTCTCAGGGAGAACTACCAGGACGGAAGCGTGTGAGTTCCAACTGTAGGGCACCGATTCGTACCTCGGCATTGACTTGCACCATAGGCCGTTCGGGACGGTCCACGGCGATCCACACCTGTAAATCTCCCTTTTGTTGTAAAGCATCACCCAGATAGGTATGTAGACGTAGCTTTATGGTCGAGAAGGTCCCGGCCGGGACCTCGACTTGTTCCTGGGCAAGGGCCTCGGCCTCCAACCACCAACTCTTATGTGAAGAGTACGCAGGGATACGCACGGTCATCCCCGGTTGATAATCGAAGGTGCGCAAACGGAAAGTCGCCGATAGGGTATCTAGGACCCCCGAATCTACCACTATCTGCTCGACTTGGGCACCCTTGCCCGACTCCTGAATAGTCTCGGTGGCGGTGCATTGGCCTCGGTCGAAATGAACTTCGGTATGTCTGCGAATTCTTTTTCCTAACATTTTCCCTTCATCCTGGTCCAGGAGGTAATGGGAGGCTGTTCCCGCAGGAGGGCGGCTATAGGTCAGAATGGAATCATGACCGATAAATATCAATCGGTACCAATTCCCGGTACGAGCATCCGCTGCGTAGACCTGATGCCAAAGTCCGTCGTACAACTGCGCTGGACGAACCTCCAGGCGGGCATAACCAGTCGGTAGGCCCATATAACTCACCGCATACTCCGCACGCTCACCGGGAGCGTAAGGCAATCCCCGATAAACCTGTTCCTCAGAAATCGGAACATTGGCAGGGGGTGTACAAGAATTCTCGCCCACAGCAGATAACGGCAAAGCAAGCATCACGACGCTAATAAAACACCAGAGTACTAAGGATACGGTAGGATGCTGTTTCATGGTGTGGGCTGTCAAAGTGGCTAATCCAATCCGTTATCCAACTCAAGTCGTTCCCTGCAAACTGTTTAATCGTTTGCGAGACAGCGACTTGGGTTAAATTAAAATCCTGTCTGAATTGCTCACTCTCCCTCCAGGAAGGAGATGAGGGTGATCAGTTCCCCTGTTGGAGGTTATTTTTTCGGACCATTTTGAGTGGCGAGGTATTTGGCGAGAGTCGGGATATCCTCATCTGGAATCTGGCTACCGAAGACTTTTTTCATCTTCTTCACGGTTGCGGTCCATTTCTCTTCGGAAAATGGAGGTTGCATATAGATGTAGTCTGGTGCGTGACAGGTGAGACATTGGTTAGTGGCTAACTCCACGCCTGGTCCAGATTGAAATGATACCATTCCTTCCGGGAGGGTGATCGATACCTTTTCTTCCGCCGCTGCTGCCGGTAATACCGACAGCCATATTGCCATACCGAGAAATAGATAGCGCATGACTTTGTCTCCTATCCTGCGTGGACGCGAACCGATTCTACGACATTACGCATATAGCCGGAAGGATTCCACATCGGAGTAAACCGTTGCGTTTCACCGATCTGATTAATCGCCAGCGACATTAATTCATAAGACTGGCCATGAACCGGTTGAAATCGAGCACGCCACTGGCGGAAGCTGTATTTCCCATAATCCTTGTCCAGTTCTGCTTCTTGCCACTGTTGGCCGCCGTCCGTGGAAAATAGCACCTTTTTAATACCAAATCCGCCATCGAAGGCAATGCCGGTAACAATATTGGCGTGGCTAGTTGCTACGTTATCGCCATCTCTGAGACTGGTAATAAAGGAGCGAACATTCATTCGATTGATAGGAATGTTCCTAACTCCTTGTTGACCCGGTTCTTGGCAGGCGCAGGGGTCGGCTGGGATGCGATAGGCAGGATTCATCCAGAATCCTTGGTCGGCTTTGCTAATCACCTCGATGTCATTGAGCATCTTGACCCAATAGGTCGCGTACCAGCCCGGTATCACCAAACGTAGCGGGAAACCGTTCAGTAATGGGAGTGCTTCACCATTCATGGCATAGGCCACAATTACATCTTCGCTCAAGGCGAGGTCCATTTCGATGCTTTTGGAGAAATCCGGGGTTGCCGGCAAGATTGGGCCATCCAGTCCGTTGAGTTTCACCTGTATAGCATCTGCCGCTATCCCGGCTTTATTTAGTAGGTCACGGAGGCGGATACCCTTCCACAGGGCATTGCCCATGGCACCGTTTCCCCATTGCCCACCAGGGACGCGCGGTTCAGAAAATCCACGACCGTTACCCGCGCATTGACAGACGGCGGCGATCTCGACGGACTCAAAATTGTTTTTAATCTCTTCTAGGCTGAGGTCTAACTCCTGTTTGACCTGTCCGTGGATCTTGAGACGAAAGCTATTGGGATCGACTTCGGTTGGCATTCCCGCGAGATGCCAACGTACGAAAAATGCCCGATTGGGGGTAAATACGCCCTCATTAAAGAGATGAAATGGTGTTTCCAATTGCACGGGGCGACTGGTCATTACCATTAACGGCTGTTTTTGTGGGTAGGCAATCAATGGGCGATGGCCATTGGCAAAGGGCAGGTCTACCCCCTCCGCTGCCGCAGATATGCCTGAACGGCTCAATAACGCCAATCCCCCCAGGCCAACACTGGTACGCAAGAAATTACGTCGATCAGAAGTCATATCGGAATCGGATTGGTCATATCTTTTTCTATCACGCATAAGATTTCTCCGGGGTAGGTCACATCAGAATTACTCTGACCACAAACCAGTTTGAATACTTTTCTGCTCACAAAAAATTTAGCGCAATGCTGGTGGTTGCGCGGATGCAAGGGTACTGTGGGCACGAGAATAGACAAAATAGACCACCAGTCCGAGCGCGAGCCATACAATAAAGCGTAGCCAGGTGAACATCGGTAAACTCGCCATTAGATATAGACAAAAAACTATCCCTAAAATGGGTACCAGTGGGCTCCATGGGGTACGGAACGGTCGAGGCAGATTGGGGTGGGTACGGCGTAGCATAATGACTCCCAAACATACCAATACAAAGGCGGCAAGGGTACCGATATTGACCAACTCTGCCACTTGAGCGATGGGGATGAATCCCGCGATGAGCGCCATCAATAGGCCAGAGACGAGAATAATCTGGATTGGTGTACGAGTTCGCGGGTGAATTACCGAAAACAGCGGGGGGAGTAACCCGTCTCGGGACATCGCAAGAAATACGCGGGTGAGACCATAGTAAAGTACCAACATTACGGTGGTAAGGCCGGCAATCGCCCCCGCAGCGATAAATCCCGAGGCCCAACGGTGCCCGAGACGCAATAGCGCATCGGCCACGGGAGAGACCACGTTTAGCGTATGGTATGGAGTAATACCTGTCAACAGGGCTGCCACGATCATGTAGATCAAAGTACAGACGCCTAACGAGGCGAGGATCCCGATCGGAAGGTCACGTTGTGGATGAATGGCCTCCTCGGCGGCGGTAGAGACGGCGTCAAACCCGATGTAGGCGAAGAAGATGAGTGCCGCACCCTCGGTTATTCCCTGCCAACCGAAGGGCATGAATGGGCTCCAGTGGGCAGGTTCGATGTTACCCGCCGCTACTACGATGAAGACGGTAATGGCGAGCAGCTTCACAAAGACCATGATGGCATTGAAGCGGGCGCTTACATGAACTCCAATCGACAGTAGAATTGCCAGCAATACGATAATCGTTAGGGCGGGTAGGTTGACGATTCCTCCCTCTCCAGGGGCATGGAGAAGATATTCGGGGAGGGCGATCTCCAACGCGGCCAAGCCGTTGGCCGCATAGCCAGACCAACCAATTGCGACTGCCGGGGTTGATACCCCGTACTCCAGGATGAGGTCCCACCCGATAATCCAAGCGATTAGCTCGCCCAATCCGGCATAGGCATAACCATAGGCACTGCCACAACCACCCAGGGTAGAGGCCAACTCGGCATAGGCCAGTGCCGAGAAGGTACAGGCAAATCCCGCCAGCACGTATGAGAGTACGATGGCAGGCCCCGCCTTGGTGGCGGCTGCGACGCCGGTGAGAACAAAAATTCCCGCACCAATAATGGCCCCGATCCCGAGCAGGGTGAGGTCAAAGGCGCTTAGGCAACGATGTAACTCGATGGTGTGGTGCGTAGCAACAGGTTTGGTACGAAGTAGGCTCATGATGATGATTTTCCGCAGATACTCACTTGTGGCGGATGGTGCAGTTGCGAAATACCACAAGGGATAGGGACTTCAGGGCTAGGTTTCGATACTGTAGAACATCGTTTCCTGTGCGGCCATCGACCGAAGGTGAGGGCCGCTACCCATTGGCGGTGTGGTACCATTTTGGGAATTGTAACGGAAATTATCTTGTTATTTAACCAAAATTATCACCTGGTAAATGGCTAAGCCATCATTCTGGCGAACGATTTGCTGGGTTGTTGTTTGGATTATGTTAGGTGTTGCCGATTCCATCCACGGTGTTATTTCCATTGCTCTTGTGAGCTTGGTATGTCTCGATATCTCCTTTCTCTACGCTCCTTTCTGCCACTTCTCATAGCGCTATGGGTATTTGGTGCTGATGCTGCCTCGGCCTATGAGGCACGGGTACGGTGGGTGGTAGATGGTGATACCCTGGAACTACAGTCCTTTCCGCGACCGGTGAGGGTACGCCTTGCCGAGATCGATGCCCCAGAATTTGACCAACCCTACGGTAGTGCCGCGCGCAATGCCCTAGTGAGGTTGGTGGCTGGGCGTATGGTGCGGGTTGTACCCACAGAAAATGACCGCTATGGACGGGTCGTTGCACGGATCTACGTGGGGGATGTGGATGTTAATGCGGCGTTGGTACGTCAGGGTTATGCCTGGGTCTACCGTCAGTATGCCCATGACCCGGCTCTCCCGGTTGCTGAGCAAGAGGCCCAGGCGGCTCGACGCGGCCTTTGGGCACAAGGGAAATCGATACCTCCGTGGGAATGGCGCGCACGGGAACGTGGCTATTTCCGTAGATAGCGATACTTAGTAAAATTTGCGCGAACCGGTGTGGAAAGATTCTGGAGAGGGGAGCGGGCGATCAAAAGGTTATTGATTCAACCGACTGAATGGTGGTTGGATTCTTTTCGATTCCCCTACTTTTGTCTCTTCCTGTTGGGAGTGAACGTTATGAATCTGGTTGGGGACGCCGGTAGAAAATCCAAATTGTATTGTGGGCAAAGCCCGTGGAGTGATTGATGTTCGATAAGCGTAGCGTTTACGTTCTCGGTGCCGGTGTGGTCCTCGGCCTGTCATTTGGTCTCGGCCACAGCGTGCGTGCCCAACGCGAGGCGGCGCCTGTGGAGAGTCTGCCACTGGATGATCTGCGGGTCTTTTCCGAGGTATTTGCCCGCATTAAAAACGACTACGTCAAGACAGTCGACGACAAGACCCTTCTGGAGAGTGCCATTCGCGGCATGTTGGCCGGTCTTGATCCCCACTCAGCCTACCTAGACCCCGAAGCCTACAAGGAGCTACAGGTAGGTACCTCGGGCCAATTCGGTGGCCTCGGTATTGAGGTTGGAATGGAGGATGGTTTCGTCAAGGTGATCTCGCCTATCGACGATACCCCTGCCAGTCGGGCCGGTATTGAGTCGGGTGACCTCATCATTCGTCTTGATGATACCCCTGTAAAGGGAATGACCCTCACCGAAGCGGTAAAGATGATGCGTGGTCAGCCTGGCACTGAGATCCTTCTTACGGTGGTCCGCGAAGGCCAACAGAAACCCCTCAAGATTAAGATAAAACGCGATATTATCCAGGTCAAGAGCGTCAAATCTCGGACGTTGGAGGCTGGTTACGGCTACGTGCGCATTACTCAGTTCCAGTCTCAGACTGAGACTAACTTGGCGGAAGAGATCGACAAACTCAAGCACGACAATGACAACAAACTCAAGGGCCTGGTCATCGACCTGCGTAATAATCCTGGTGGTGTGTTGAGTGCTGCGGTTGCGGTGTCTGACGCGTTTTTGAACAAGGGATTGATCGTCTACACCGAGGGCCGGGTCAAGGATTCTCAATTGCGCTTCAAGGCTACTCCGGGTGATCTCCTTGACGGGGCGCCCATTGTTGTGCTGGTTAACGGTGGCTCTGCTTCGGCATCGGAGATCGTCGCCGGCGCACTGCAAGACCATCACCGTGCCATCGTTATGGGCCAAAAAACCTTTGGCAAAGGTTCGGTACAGACCATCCTACCCATGACGGGTGGAGATGCCGCTCTCAAGCTCACTACCGCCCTCTATTACACGCCTTCTGGGCGCTCGATTCAGGCCGAGGGTATTCAACCCGACATCGTCCTAGAGAATGTGAAGATAGCGTCTGCGGGTGATAGCGATATGCTGGCCCTGAAAGAAGCCGACCTTACCCACCACCTCTCTAACAGTAGTTCCGACAAGAAGGGCAAGGAAGGTAAAGAGGGCAAAGAGGGCAAAGAGGGCAAAGAGGGCAAAGAAAGCAAGGAGAATGGCAACAAGTCCCACAAGACCGGTGAGGCTGATGAGCCTCTCACCAGGGATTTTCCCGTTTACGAAGCATTGAATATGCTCAAAGGGATGTCTCTCATCCAGGTGCGAACCGAATAAGCCGACGCAAGACTACCGAAACCGAACATCCATGCGGTCATAGGCGTCACCCCTCAATCCTCCGGGATCGAGGGGCTTGTGGTATGAAGTTGTAAGGGGATGGGAATGCAGGTAGTGAGACGAGTGGTCGAAGTAGGTTCGAAATGGACGAAGAACCTGGTGGTGACTGGTTTCTTGCTTGTAGCATGGGCGACGCTAGCGGTAGCGGAGGGACCTGCTCCAGCTACCATCAGTCTGGTCATTGATGACATGGGTTACCTGCTGGCTCCGGGGCTACGCGCCGTTGCCCTTCCGGGGCCATTGGCGTGCAGCATCCTCCCTCATACCCCCTACGCTGCCTCTCTGGCCGAGGCTGCCCATCGTGCGGGTAAGGAGGTGATGCTGCATTTACCTATGGAATCCCAGGATAGTTTGTCTCTTGGCCAAGGCGGGCTCCTCCACACCATGGACCGTTCTCAACTTTCCCAGACACTGAACGCAGACCTGGCGCTGATTCCCCACGTTCGTGGGGTGAACAATCACATGGGCAGTTTGCTGACTCGACAGCCTGCGGCCATGGCCTGGGTGATGGACGTAATCAAACAACACAAGGGTTTGTTTTTCATAGACAGTCGGACCACGGCCGCTACCATTGCGTTGAAAGCTGCTCAAGAGGCGGGAATTTCCGCGACGCGTCGTGACCTGTTTTTGGATAATGTTTCCCAACCCGCCGCTGTGCGTATTCAATTCGCTCGGTTGGTGGCTTTGGCGCGAATCCAGGGGACTGCATTAGGAATTGCCCATCCTCGGCCTGTGACACTCCAAGCGTTGGAGGATCTGCTTCCTCGCCTTCCGGCGTTGGGTGTGCGTTTGCGACCTGTATCCGAAACTGTTGTACGTCGTGCGGCAGAGCCCGAATTGCTGCAGCGACACAATCCCTATGGTCCACTGCCTGGTGTTGAAAGTATCTTGGATACCGCAGTAAAAGGCGTGAAGAAATAAGGAAGGCTATCGAGGCAGTCTTGCAGACTCGCGTGGTTCGAATTACCCGGATTTAAAGCTACCAGCTTTGGTCATCGTTTCATCAGCCTGCGTAGGATACGCTGAGGAACGAACCGCATCATTTGTGTCATTTCCCACCGTTATAATTGGCTAACTCATCCATCGCGCTTCAAGGTTGAATCTGCCGGTGGGCAGTTACCCTTTTCTTTATGAAGACTCACTTTACACCCACCCCAATATGCGGCATTCCTTTTCTCCGCACGCCAAATATCCTCCTCGCATATTGTCCTTCTCTCTTGCGTCTCCTTGGGTACGCCAGTTTGGTAATACGATACGTTGTGCCTCTCGCCCATCCAACAAAAAGCGGTGATGCGCAGGACGGTGAGTATGCCCATGGATCAATTGATAGACACTGTGGGCGCGTAGTACTGATTCCACCTCAGCTTGACTCACATCCATGATCGCCTGGTCTTTGTTGGTGGTATGAGCACGACTCTGCGCCTGGAGATCCCGCGCCAAGCCCTGGCGTACCACCACCGGCTTGGCGAGTTGTTCCGCTTGCCATGCCGGGTCTCGAACCATTTTCCGGAAGCGTTGATAGGCGACATCGTCGCTACACAATAGATCGCCATGCATTAACAACGTCGGTGTGCCGTAAAGGTCAATGACGCTGGGATCAGGCAGGAGCCGACAACCGGTATCCGCAGAAAAGCGTGCGCCATAGAGAAAATCATGATTACCGTGCATCACCCACACTGGGATGCCGCGATCGGTCAATACCCGAAGAGCCGCGAGTACTGGTTGATCCTCGGGCTGAGGGGCATCGTCACCAATCCATCGGTCGAAAAGATCGCCCAGGATATAAAGTTCCTCCGCCGTTTGCGCAGGACCTGCTAAAAAAGCGAGAAAGGCCGCTGTGGTGGCAGGTTGCTCGGCACAAAGGTGAAGGTCAGAGACAAATAGGCTGGCCATGATGCTAAAACGTCTGGATATCAATGTCGGAAGTGGCGCATTCCAGTGAAAATCATAGCGATATTATGCTCATCGGCAGCGGCAATTACTTCAGTATCACGCATTGATCCGCCGGGTTGAATAACCGCACGTATCCCCACCGCAGCAGCTTGATCTAGACCATCCCGGAATGGGAAAAAGGCGTCCGAGGCCAGTACCGTGCCCTGAGTCGAAAGGTCGGCATCAGCGGCTTTAATGGCAGCGACGCGAGTGGAATAGACTCGGCTCATTTGGCCCGCACCAACACCAATGGTCATCCCATCACGTACCAATAGGATGGCGTTGGATTTGATGTATTTGACCACCTTCCAGGCAAAGGTCAGGTCGGCACGCTCGGCGTCCGTTGGGGCGCGGCGTGTAACCACCTTGAGGTCTTTTTCCCCCACCTCACCGAGGTCCCGATCCTGGACCAATAGCCCACCCACCACACGTTTGAAATCTAAACCACGATCACGCATCCGTCCCCAATTTCCACAGGTGAGTACCCGCACGTTCTTTTTGGTAGCGAGTATGGGGAGTGCGTTGGATTCAATCTCCGGGGCGATGATCACCTCAACGAATTGACGTTCGATGATCGTCTTGGCCGTTGCGTAATCCAATGGGCGATTGACAGCGATAATGCCGCCGAAGGCGGAGGTGGGGTCAGTGCTATAGGCACGGTCATAAGCGGTGAGCAGGTTTCCCCCTATTGCGACACCACAGGGATTGGCATGTTTAACGATGACACAGGCGGGGACCTCGAAGGCTCTGACACACTCCAGGGCCGCATCCGTATCCGCGATATTGTTGTATGACAGCTCCTTGCCCTGAATTTGGTGGGCGCCCGCGACGCTTGATCCCGTTAGATCATGCTCGCGGTAGAAGGCGGCCTGCTGATGCGGGTTCTCGCCGTAGCGTAACTCTTGGACCTTGGCAAATTGGAGGCTGAGGGTCCGGGGGAAAACGGTGTCACCCTTGCCGTCCGCCGTGCAGGTACCGAGATAGTTGGCGATGGCTCCATCATAACGGGCGGTATGCTCAAACGCCTTGACGGCAAGAGTAAAGCGTGTTGCTGCAGCAACCTCTCCCTGGGTCTGAAGGTCGGTGAGCACTCTTTCATAATCCTGAGCATCTACGACCACGGTGACTGCGGCATGATTTTTGGCAGCCGCTCGCAATAGGGTCGGGCCACCGATATCAATGTTCTCGATGGCCTCCGCCAGGCTGCAACCAGGACGGGCCACGGTCTGCTCAAAGGGATAGAGGTTGACCACCACCAGATCGATGGGGGCAATCCCATGCGTGGCCATTACTGCGTCGTCTACCCCCCGCCGGCCAAGCAGGCCGCCATGGATACGGGGGTGAAGCGTCTTGAGACGCCCCTCCATCATCTCGGGAAAACCAGTGTAGCTTGATACCTCTGTGACCGGTACCGCCGCTGCGGTCAGTAGGCGTGCAGTGCCACCGGTGGAGAGTATCTCGACGCCAAGGTCGGTAAGGGCACGGGCAAATTCGACGATACCGGTCTTGTTGGAAACACTGAGTAGGGCGCGAGTAATCATGCGAGTGCCCGATGGGGATTCAGGCATGGCCCAACTTGAAGGGAACCGTTCGTACAGGTAGGCATGGTAAAGGTCACTCCGCGGCGGTTTCGAGGCCGTATTGGATAAGTTTTTTGCGTAGGGTGCTGCGATTGATGCCAAGCAGGCGTGCGGCCTTGCTCTGATTGCCTTGGGTGTAGGCCAGTACCGCCGTCAGCAGGGGGTGTTCTACCCCTGCAATGACAATTTGATAGAGATTACCTGGCGTCTGTCCCTCTAACTCCTTGAAATAATTGTCGAGCGCGGTATGCACGCACCCAGCGAGTGGGGTAACACCGGAGGATACCGGTACCGATGTGGCGGCAGGGTCAGGTTCCAGTACCGGCTCTGAAGAATTCATACGTTAAGCCCCTCCTCATCGATCAGGCGATCGAAATAATCCCGCGTTAGCGCGAGTTGTCGGTCTATGGTGTCAATTCGGTTGATCGCATTGCGGTATGTTGCGGCACCGGGTGCCCCTTTTGCGTACCAGGACAGATGTTTGCGCGCCACCAGCAATCCCGTCGTAGTACCGTAAAAGGCGTAGAGATTGCCAAGATGTTCCAACAGGGTGTCGCGCACCATGGTGTGCGCAGGATCGGGGAGGTGTTCCCTGGTGGTTAAAAAATAGTGGATCTGCCGGAACAGCCAGGGTCGGCCTTGGGCCGCACGCCCGATCATGATGCCATCGGCGGCGGTATAGGCAAGCACCTCTCGAGCCTGCTCGGGGGTTCGAATATCCCCGTTCGCGATGACGGGAATGGACACCGCCGCCTTGATGGCGCGGATGGTATCGTACTCGGCAGTCCCGGTGTAACCACAGGTGCGGGTGCGTCCGTGGATGGCCAAGGCTTGGATGCCACACTCCTCGGCAATACGTGCTATCGCTACGCCGTTGCGGCTTTGGGTATCCCAGCCGGTACGCATCTTGAGTGTTACTGGTACCTCTACGGCCGTCACTACCGCCACGAGGATACGCGCCACCAGCGCCTCATCCTTGAGCAGGGCGGAACCGGCCATTACGTGGCAAACCTTCTTGGCGGGACAGCCCATGTTGATGTCGATGATTTCCGCACCCTGGTCTACGTTGTAGCGAGCCGCTGCGGCCATGAGCGTCGGGTTGGCGCCAACGATCTGCACCGAGCGTGGCGACGGTTCCCCCGTATGGTCGGCGCGACGACGAGTCTTGGCGCTACCCCATAGCAGAGAATTGGAGGACACCATCTCAGAGACTGCTAACCCGGCCCCAAGTCGTCGGCAGAGTTCCCGGAAAGGGCGGTCAGTAACCCCCGCCATAGGGGCAAGCACGATAGAACTGGGGAGGTTGTAAGGACCAATACGCATGGGCAAGCAACGGGAGGATACGTTGGTTTTATGCACGACGGAAAACCGCTGGACAGTTTCTACATCACAGCTATCTTATTTATTTCCCAAGAGGTACGAAATCAATACAACACATCGGTTCCGTTCGACCAATTGATCAATTGACCAAAAGACATCTAACATTACTTCTGGCACATTAATTAATTTTATCGGCAACCTTCCTATCAATTTCCGCAGACAATTGCAAAACAAGTACGCCACTCCATCCTACGGGAAATTCCCGAACAGGGATATTATCGGAAACCTTACCCGCCCTCGTGGCCTCCCCCTATCAGGCGCGGGAGGCTTTTCCTGTTCTGCCGGTTTTTTCTAACTCAGGTTGTTACCCATGGACCAATTCAACCATCATTCCGGTAATCTCTGCCGAAATGACGATCTAAATTGTTTGCTAGGTGGCAATTTTAGTTAGATTGACTAACGGATTTGTTTGGTGGGGAATATCTTTGAAAAATCCACGAAGGAGCACCGGGAGTGCGACGCCCCCCCCAGTTCCGGTTGCGTAATGCAATGGAGCAGAGGACGCGAGGGCAATTCTGAAGCCGCTGCCGTTGAGGTTCAACCTGCCTTTGACATTTCTGTAAAAATGCCGGTTTTTCCCGGCTATGCAACCCGTAAGGGTGACTTGGCTTACGCCAGTTAAGGTCTCCTCGCCCAGAGCAGGAAGGTTGTTTAGACTAAGAATTGGGTCTTGTACCGTTTCGACCGTCATTCCTTTCGTCGTCAGAGCCTGGGACTGGAGAAGCATCCCAGGGTGACTCGCTTTCGCTTCTCTTCTTGTCGGCTGCCCTTCGGCGGGCTGGTTGAATCTCAAACTTTTCACCCAGCGGAATGGATTCCGCTAGGTTTAAAAGTTAGGCGGCGACCCAACAATATGATTTGCTACAGGTTATGGCCGCCGATCAATTTCATCTTCCTTTTTTGGGGGGAGCAGGGCTTGGCGGTCGAGGCCTAATGCCAATGCGACGGGGGCAGCCACGAAGATGGATGAATAGGTACCCACGAAGATTCCGATCAATAGGGCCAGAGAAAAGCCGTGCAATACCCGACCTCCCCACAAAAACATTGCAACGACTACCAGCAATGTTGCAAAGGAGGTCATCAAGGTCCGCGATAGCGTCTCATTGACCGAGCGATTGATGATCTCATCCGGGGTCCCTTTCCGTAGTATGTGAAAATTTTCACGGATGCGATCGAACACCACCACGGTATCGTTGAGCGAATAACCAATGATCGCCAATAGGGCCGCAAGTACGGTGAGGTCGAATTCGATGGCGGTAGCGGAAAAGAAACCGAGGATCATCACCGGGTCGTGGAACATGGCAACAATGGCCCCCACTGCCATACGATATTCAAAGCGGAAGGCAACATAGACCAGGATGGCCAGGGTGGAGAAGAGTAGCGCCAGCCCCCCCGCTTCTTTAAGTTCACCGCCTACCTGGGGTCCAACAAATTCCACGCGACGTACCTCGACCTTATTATCGGTGGCATTTTGACGTAACACCCCCAATATCTGTTCGCTTAGAATTGCGCTGGTTATGCCTGGCCGGGGCGCGAGGCGAATGAGCACATCGTGGGTAGTTCCGAAGTTTTGCACCATGGCATCGTCATATCCTCCTTGACTTAACGTTGTGCGTACAACGGTCAGATCGACGGAGTGTTCGTAGCCAATCTCGATGACCGTACCACCGGTGAAGTCCACCCCCAGGTTTAGTCCTCGTACTACCAAGAGGATCAGGGATAGAATAAATAGCGTGGTGGAAACGCTGATAGCGTACCAGCGCCGGCCCATAAAATCGATACGGCTAATCTTCTTAAAAAATTCCATTGGTAATTTCCTCCCCCCTACACCGACAACCGCGCCACACGGCGTCGGCCATAGGTCAGGTTGACAATGGCGCGGGTGACCATGATGGCGGTAAAGAGCGAGGTCAGGATACCGAGGCTCAGGGTTACGGCAAAACCCTTGATGGGGCCGGTACCGAACATGAATAAGGCAATAGCGCCGATCAGGGCAGTGACGTGGGCGTCAAGAATGGTGAGGAATGCCTTGTCGTAACCTGCGGCAATGCTCGCCTGAGGCGAACTACCGTTGCGCAGTTCTTCGCGGATACGTTCATTGATTAACACGTTGGCGTCTACGGCCATACCCACGGTGAGGGTGATACCGGCGATACCGGGTAGGGTCAGGGTTGCTTGAACGATGGAGAGTAGCGCCAATACCAGTACCACATTGAGTAGCAGCGCGACGTTGGCGATGAGTCCGAAGAGGCCGTAGTAGATGACCATGAAAGCAACGACCATGAGTGAGCCAATGACCGCTGAGCGCACCCCGATGGTGATGTTGTCTTGGCCTAGGCTGGGTCCAATGGTGCGTTCTTCCACGATCTCCATGGGGGCTGCCAGGGCGCCAGCACGCAACAGGAGGGCAAGGTTACGCGCCTCCTCGGTAGAATCGAGCCCTGTTACCTGGAAACGTTTGCCAAGTTGGCTGCGAATCACCGCTACGTTGATAACCTCCTCGACGGTCTTTTTCTCCTTAACCTCATGTCCTCCGACGGTTTTGGTCTCGACCTTGCTCTCGATGAAGACTACCGCCATTCGCTTGCCGACCAGTTCGCGCGTGGTTTGGCTAAAGATCCGCGCACCCTTGGAATCTAAAGTGATGAACACTGCGGGTGAACCGCTTTGGCTCTCGATCCCGGAGGCGGCATCAATCACCGATTCACCGGTCAGTAGTACCCGCTTCTGGAGCAGTACGGGGCGACCGTTACGCTCGTAGTAGAGTTTGGAGGTGGCGGGAGTATGGCCAGCCAGGGCCTCCCGTGCGTCGTGTTCTTCGTCCATCATGCGGAATTCCAGGGTCGCCGTAGCGCCCAGGATCTCCTTGGCGCGGGCAGTGTCTTGTACCCCTGGGAGCTGAACTACCACACGATCCTCCCCTTGCTGCTGAAGGACAGGTTCGGCTACGCCCAACTCATTGACACGATTGCGCAGGGTCGTGAGATTTTGCTGGACGGCGGTCTTGGCAATGGAACGGCGCTCTTTTTCTGGGATACGACCGATGGCATAAAAACCATCGGGACTGTCTTGAGGGGTGATTTGTAGCTCCCTCAGCTCCTTACGTAGTAGTTCCAGGGCCTGATCACGCTCCCCCCGCTCCTTAAATTTGACCTCCAGCCCATCGTCACCCCTTGCACGGTTCACGGTGAGGTAGTGCAGCTTCTTGTCACGCAGCATGGTGCGGGTATCACTCACATAGCGCTCCTCGGCATGGTCGAGGGCCGCTTTCATGTCTACCTGCATGAGAAAGTGTACGCCGCCGCGCAGATCCAACCCCAGGTACATGGGGGCGGCGCCGATGGCAGTAAGCCAATGCGGCGTGGAGGGGGCGAGATTGAGGGCCACTACATAGCCCCGTCCCAGGGTCTCACGGGCCACATCTTGGGCCTTAAGCTGGGCGTCGGTATCGTAGAGGCGCACCAATAACCCTTGGGGGGTCAGTTCGGCGCGTTTGATGGCAACGTTGGCCTTGTCGAGGGCGGTGGTCAGTTGGGTAAGGGTGCCCTGATCGAGCGCCGTCCCGCGCACGTTGACCGAGACCTGAATGGCAGGATCTTCGCCGAAGACATTGGGGAGGGCATAGAGTGTCCCGATTAACAGGACGACGATAATCAGGATGTACTTCCAGAGCGGGTACTGATTCATGGGATTTGTCGAATCACAGGCTCTTGAGGGTGCCTTTGGGCATCAGTGAGGCGACGGCCTGCTTTTGAACCCTCACCTGGACCTCATTGGCAACCTCGACGAGGACGAAATTCTCGCCCACCTCGATGATTTTGCCGAGCAATCCGCCATTAGTGACCACCTCGTCCCCTTTGGCGAGGGTTTCCACCATCTTCGCATGTTCCTTCGAGCGATTGGCTTGAGGCCGGATGAGAATGAAGTAAAACACTACGAAGATGAGGATAAGGGGGAGAAACTGCATTAAGGCATCGGAACCATTGGCTGCCGCAGCCGGGGCGGCTTGGGCGTAGGCATCGGAGAAAAAGAAGCTCATGTCGCGTCCTTCTAAGGGGTACGGGGTAGGCTACGCGGAGACCCGCAGCGGGGCAAATTATTGCACAGGTCGTGTGGCTGCGCGTACCCAGAGCCGATCTCTGGCGACTGATTCCGGCAAGCCTTCTGATAAATAATTGATTACGATAATAATTCTCTCCTTATTTCCCTCAGATTGCTGCCTATCTGTCATTCCGGTAAGAGACTACCAAAACCCAGGGCGTTAGAGGGTATGGCGGATGGAGCATGTCCCTGTGTCCCGGATTTTGGCAATCCATTATTTTTTAGGAGGCAACTTGGATCATCAGTGTCCCCGAGAAACCCGGCCCTTGAGGGCGGGGAGGAAAGGGGACGGTTTTTTCCGCCCCATTGGATAGCAAAATCTTTAAAGTTGCCGGTCTTTCCCGGCTGTCAGCCCGTAAGGGCCTAGTGACGCACACCTTACGGTGTGGCTCCCCTCGCCAATGTTGCAACGCAGCTTCGATTCTTGCGAACCTTGCAGCAGACCGTTTCGTGCGTACCCGTCGCGTGTCTGCTTCTGCTGCTTTCAGAGCTTGGAGTTGAGGAAGCGCCCCAAGGTGAGTCTTGTACTTCGTTGCAACGTAGTCCGATTTCTCGGACTAAGGCTGGTCAATCTCAGGCTTGTTTTCACAAGCCACGGGTTTTAGCCCGGGGTGATTGACTACGCCTATGTGGGTTTTATCCCCGCCTCATACCAGTCCTTGCTGGCATTCACAATTTTTACTACCGATAACATTACCGGTACCTCGATCAATACGCCTACCACGGTTGCTAGTGCCGCACCTGATTCAAAACCAAATAGGCTAATCGCTGCAGCCACCGCCAGTTCAAAGAAATTGCTTGCCCCGATCAATGCTGATGGTCCAGCGATGCAATGGACCACGCCAAAATGGCGATTGAGCAGATAGGCCAACCCAGAATTGAAATACACCTGGATCAGAATAGGAACGGCTAGCATCCCAATGACCATGGGTTGTTTGAGAATTGCCTCGCCCTGAAAGGCAAACAACAACACCAGCGTCGCCAGTAGTGCGAATAGACTAAAGGGCTGAATGTGTTGTAAGGTCCGCGCGAAAACCGTCGCCCCGCGCCCTAACAAATAGTGTCGCCAGCCTTGTGCTAATGCTACGGGGAAGACAATATACAGTAGCACCGAGAGGAACAATGTATCCCAAGGTACACTGATGGCCGATAATCCCAGTAATAAGGCAACGATGGGTGCGAAGGCAAAGATCATGATGGTATCGTTGAGTGCAACCTGGCTTAACGTAAAATGGGGCTCTCCCTTACTCAAATGACTCCATACGAATACCATGGCTGTACAGGGGGCGGCTGCGAGCAAAATCAACCCTGCGATATAGCTATCAATCTGCCCTGCTGGCAGATAGGGCGCAAAGATCTCACGGATAAACAGCCAACCCAATAGCGCCATTGAGAATGGTTTGACCGCCCAATTGATAAAAAGCGTCACTCCGATGCCGCGCCAATGATCTTTGACCTGATGTAAGGCACGGAAATCAATCTTCAGCAACATCGGGATAATCATGACCCATATCAGTAGGCCCACCGGTAGATTAACTCGCGCTATTTCCATCCTACCGACAGATTGAAATAATGTAGGGAATATCTGGCCAAGGAACACTCCGGCAATAATGCAGAGAAACACCCATATCGTCAGATAACGTTCAAAGACACCCAGTGGTTCATTTCCTGCAATTTTTCCTGCTACTTCGCATTGAGCACTCATAGAATCTCTCTTTAAGTGGCTATCCACTCAAGTCACGATAACTTGCAAAGGCTAAGGGGTAGTGCCGCGTAGCGGCCTAGTGAATTTAGCCGTGGGTTTCAACTCACGGGACCGATTACACTCGACCTCACGAGAGAGGGGAGGGGGACTGATTATGATTTAGCGAGCCTGCCTGTTCCTTAGCGATATACAATTCCCGCGTGCGTTCTTCTACCTGGCGTTCTAATTCATCTCGGGTACGCGCGAGTGTTTGGGCCTGATTGAGATTTTCCAAGCCGAAGGAGATATCTACGGCCATTTCGTCGAGGAGTTGGATCATATCGGCATTAAAATAATCGACCTCGGGGGCGTAGACCAGCAAGGTATGGGTGGTGCGTCCGGCCTCGCGTAGGGGAAACGTGGCAAAGGAATAGATTCCGTGACGATGAAAGAGATCATTCCACGGTGCTAGAAAGTGACTTTCCAGGGTATCGGCACAGACATAGTGATGCCCTTCCCAGACTTTGACCATAATTTGTTGCAGAATGGCCCGCCATTCCAATAATTCCAATTGGTCCAACAAATCTGACGCCGGGCCATAGTGAGTTTGCCTGACCAGTTTTGGTGATTCTCCACCTTCCAGGCGACCGATACAGGCCAGACGAAAACCACCGTGTTTTACGGCAACGCGACACACCGCCTCAAAGATTTCCCCTTGAGTCTTGGCGCGCACGATGGTTTGGTTGGTCTCGCTCAAGGTTCGATAGGTGCGTGTTAATCGGGTGACTCGTTCCTCCGCTGCCTTCCGGGCCGAGATATCTTCTATTACGGTAATGAAGTAATCCGGTCGACCGGCTGCGTCGCGGACTAGGGAGGCGGTCAGGGCGATCCAGGTATCGCTGCCATCTTGGCGTCGGCAACGCTGTTCCCAGTGGTCGTGAGGGACCGTACCGGTCAAGAGTCGCCCCATCGCGGCCACGTCATTTGTGGTATCGCCAGGTGGAGTGAGGTCGCGGAAGGTTTGCTCCATTAGGTCCATGCGACTGTAGCCAACGATTTCACAAAGACGTTGATTGAAGCGCATCCAATGGCCATCGGGGGTTACGTGGGCGATGCCTACCGCTACCTGCTCGAAAGTGGCGCGGAAACGCCGCTCCGCAGTTTCCAGGGCACGTACCTGGGCTAACTCATTGAGCGTGATCCGCAGACGCTGCTGTTGCCAGAGCATCCCAATGAAGGCCGCTGCTACAACCAGAGCTGCTAGGGTCAAGCCACCCGCCACCCAGGCGAGGTTGCGGATACTCGCCACCGCCTCTTCCTCATCGACCTTGGCAATGAGTGTCCAAGGCACCTCGGGTACCGGGAGGGCGACGGCCAGAACCCGCATTTGGCGATAGTCTTTGCCACCGATCAATCCCTCTTGGCTGTGCAGGGCTTGGGTGGCCATGGAGTCGGGGGTGCTTGCCGGTTGGCGCAAGGTGAGGGCGCTTCCCTGGCGGTGGCGTAATTCGTTGAGGTAGACGATTTCATCCCCCTCTCGGCGAATCAGGAGGGTTTCACCAGTGGCACTGGGCAAAGGCCAAGATTGAACGAAGGGGAAGAGGAAGCTGTTGGGCCGCATCTCTAAGAAGACTACAGCGGGCATGTAACCGCCACCGGAGGCGGCGACCGGTGCCAGGTAGCCCATTTGGATGAGATTGTCGGTGGGGCGACGATGAAGGTCGACGAAAGTCAGTGCCCCGGTACGAATGGCCTCTGCTGTAGACGTTGTCAGTTGCTCTGATGCCGTGAGACCTGGTCCCACGCCTAAGAGCAGGTGGCCTGAGGTATCGAGGACCGCGACATTGGTGTAGCTAGACGCCCCACGCACCCCCTCAAGAAGGGCGAGAATTTGGTCGCGATCGGCATTGTCGGCATATTTGAGCCAACCTCCCAAGGCAATACGTAAGGTGGGACTACGGGCAAGTGAATCGGTATCGGTGCGGCGCTCTTCGAGCCAAGTCGAGAGGGCCGTGGTCTTGAGGCGAGCGATGGCTCCCAGGGCATCGAATTCATGGGTGCGCAGAGCGGTAGAGAGACTGTGGAAGGCAATGGTGCCAACGATGGCAATGGTTACGGTGAGTGCCAACAGTACCGACAGTAGCGGCCAGGGGCGTCCCTGTACCTCGTTATCGGGCATCGACGTAGCGACCGGGACCACGTGCAACGCCAGGATGAGGAGCATTGCACTCACGACAACGAAGGCTAAATCGTTCATGCGATTGAGCCATGCTGCAGCGGTGGCGTCGGCAAGCGCGGAGAGCATCTGGTCAGACCAGAGGAACCACAGCGCGGCAAATACGATGTAACCGAGAGTGGTATGCAGGATGAAGCGGTTGCGAGGCGATTCCAACACCTTCTGCGCGATTGCCTTCCAGTTTTGGATCGAGATTGCCATCGGAATTTAGGTACCGTTCATCAGATCATTGTTGGGGGTATTTTACCGGATTGGGTGGTCGAGGTCATCTGCTTCTAGAAACCCGGACAAACTTGGACATCCAGATTTTTAGATATTTCGCTCTCCGTTGATA
>CAUYTY010000216.1 GCA_963575655.1 Gammaproteobacteria bacterium
AATAATAGATTATTTTTACTTGCTTGTCCCCTAACCAACGCGCAGGTTAGTAATGATGTTCCTGTGGCTGCGCCGCCAATTCTTCCTCTAGGCGATTCTTTAGTACATGGCTGAAACCGGCGGATTGCAATGGGGTAAGCGCAATATCGTTACCGTCACGGTCCTGCACAATGATCTGACGTAATCGAACGCTCACCTGGTCCGTGCCGCCAACATAGGATTTATCGAGTTGACGACTTGCCTGCCGAATAGTGTGTAACTCGTCTTCGTTCGGTGGATTTGTGTACTTGTCCGCCAGTGATTCATTCGACAGGCCATCGATTACCTGTTTGACTACGCCAGCAACATCGGCGCCGGTGTAATAATCATAGGGAATGATCCCTGGTGGCATGGTGCTGACTGCCACATAGGGTAGGTCTACCAATTGATCAGCGGTGAGGCGAACACCGCAGGGTGCGGCGTTACTGTTGACTGTTTTAGAGGAGAAATGCACCAACTCACTAACGACCGCGTTATAGCGTGCGGCGTTTGTGTTCTTCCAGTTGCTTGTTTTAGGTTTCTTCGGCGAGGAGGGAGATTTCTTGGCCATAGGATCTTCCTGATTGTGGATCTTCTCGCTACGGTATTATCCGTTGGGTCGTTAGACAATAGTAAAATTACCTTTACAAAATTACGTTCACCAATGTAGAATCGCCTGACGCACAGTCACCATCGTTATTCTTACCGCGGCGACCGGGAATTACTGTCATAGTGTTGCTTGGCCTCAGTTGCCACCTACCTGCCATTCCAGCAAGCCATGCCACCGAAATGACGGACCAACAGCTCGATTGCGGTAACCACCTATTCAAAATTCGAGATTGTATCCAATCACCACCCCCCCAATCCCCCCGTAAACGGGGGGAGGTCTGTGGCTTACTCCCTCCCCCGTTTACGGGGAGGGCTGGGGAGGGGACAAGTAGGTGGCAACTTGGATTAAATAAGATCGTGCCGTTGGCGCTATCGAATAGTTACGATAATTTATGTAATCGTTCATTCCCCCTCCCCTTGGGAGAGGAAGTGAACGATTAGTTAATGTATTAGACATTATCGGAAACCCAAAACCTCACCCCCCGCCCCCCTCTCCTTAACAGGAGAGGGGGAGATTTTTTGCCTGTTCCGTCCAGGAGTTAAGCATAACAACGGAATAATTCTCCCCCTCTCCTGTTAAGGAGAGGGGGTTGGGGGGTGAGGTTTCCGATAAGGTCTATTTCATACGAGTTACCAAAATGCACGTGGTACTAATCTCGGCTTGTGAGAAACGCGCCATCAAAAGAACGCGAATGGTGCTGGACAGTTACGCATTGCGCCATGGTGATTACACCTGGATGACGCCCATCACCCTGGAGGGATTACAGGAATTACGTGGTCTATTGCGACGTAACGCGACTCGTCAAACGGCGGTTGCCTGCTTTCTAAACGATGGACGTAAACGAATGCGGCTATTATGGGTCGTGGGTAATTCACAGCGTTTTGACCGTTTCGGGGTATCGCCGATTGGCAGCCGTCTTCGTAAAGGATCACCCCGATTTCCCGAGTGGGCGCGGGTTTGCGCCATACTCGCGGCGGCGGCGGGTGAGATGCATGACCTCGGAAAATTCGGGCAGGTTTTCCAAGACAAGTTGAGGAATCCTAAACCAAGCGCCGACCCGGTACGACACGAATGGATCTCGTTTCTGCTGGTGAAACAACTGGTAAAGAGTTCTCCGCCCATAAATTCTGCCTGGGCCGCTGCATGGGAAACACTACCAACGAAGACAAAACGCTTTAGTAACATCACCCCTTTCGATGGTCCATTGAAAGGGACCTTTGAGGTTCTCCTTTTTCTGATCGCCACTCACCACCGGTTATTAGCATCGGATGGTGGCGCCTGGGCCGGTACTAAAAATCATGTGAGAGCGGATACCGGATCGGATCACGCTCCAACTCCGACGGCCTCTCCTACACCAGCAACTTGGGAACGTATCGAGAAGCGATTGGGTAAGGTCTATAAACTACCCAATAATCCCGACCCGCTCTATTGGCGTGGTATCACCACGATTGCACGTCTGGCGCTTATTCTGGCCGACCATGCGGTATCCGCAGAAATCGCCATCGCCAAAGATGCCTCGGCTTATGCCAATACGCAACGCCAAACCGGTCACCTTAATCAATCTCTCGATTGGCATTTGGAGCAGGTGGGACGTGAGGCGGGTCGCATGGTCTCTCGGTTGTTGGAATTGGCGCCGCCTTGGTTGTCGGGTGATACTTTGGAAGAATTGGATCGCCCGGCCAGTGATCGATTCACCTGGCAGAATGTGGCAGCCGATGCCCTGCGTCGTTCCGTCGAAACTCACGCGCTACCCCACTTGATATTGAATATGGCGGGTACTGGCTCCGGCAAGACACGCATGAATATGCGCGCCCTTGCCGCATTGGCGGCGGATCGTAAATTACGAGTGGCTACCGCGCTCAATCTACGCACGCTTACGCTCCAGACCGCCGATGCCTATACCCAACAATTGCGGATAGGCGCCGATGAATTGGCGTGTGTTATTGGCGACCGGGTGACTCGCACCTTGTACGAGTGGCAGAAACAATTAAGCACCAACCAAGAACAGGTGATCGATGATGACGAAAATGTGGCCCAGACCGAAATCGACACCGCAACGGATATAGACGATAGATTTTTTACCTACACCTCGGCCCCCGAATGGTTGCAACGTTTTCTAAAGGACAAGCCAAACATTGCCGCTGTGATCGGCGCTCCGGTGGTGGTATCGACCATCGACTTCCTTATTGCCGCAGGCGAACCCCAGCGCCAGGCACATCACGCCCTTGCCATGTTGCGAATTATGACTAGCGATCTAATCCTCGATGAGATCGATGGTTACGATCCGAAACCGCTGGTGGCGGTATTACGCTTGGTGATGATGGCGGCCTTTTGGGGACGCAATGTGGTGGCCTCGTCCGCCACTTTATCGCGACCGGTAGCAGAGGCACTATGGCGCGCCTATGCCAAAGGCAGCGCGATGCGCGCCAAGGTAATGGGCGGAGAGGCCCGTTTCGTGACTGCGTTGATCGATGATCTGATCGAACCATGTATCGAGATCTTTGCTACCCGCAAGGCATTTATGTCTGCTTACGAGGGACAGATAGGCCGAATGTTACCGCGTTTAATTGGGCGACGCTTTCGGGTACCCTATTTGGTGGAAGTTAAGCCCACCCCACCTGATAGTGAGATAAAAGATTGGCATCAAGCCATCAAAAAATCGGTGGCACGGTTGCATAAGGGCCACGCCTGGGTTGATCCGATCTCCGGTAAACGGATCTCTTTCGGTCTTGTGCGGGTGGCCAATATCAAGGGGGCGATCCCTCTTGCCCGTGAGTTGGCCAATACTCCTGGGGCGCGGGTGGTGTGTTATCACTCGCAATTGTTGACCCTGCAACGACATTATATTGAGACCACCTTGGATCGATTGCTCACTCGCAAAAATGGCGATGAGCATATTCTCCATGACCCGGTAGTACGCGCTGCTATCAATCGTTGTACCGGATCTACCATAGCATTTATTGTGGTGGCGACTCCGGTGGAGGAGATTGGTCGTGACCATGATTTCGATTGGGCAGTCATTGAACCTTCCAGTGTCCAGTCGATTGTCCAGACCGCCGGCCGGGTGAATCGTCACCGTTTGATTTCTATTTCAGGCGAGCGTCCCAACGTAGCGATACTCCAATTCAATCGTCGCGCCATAATTACCAAGGGAAATAACAAGCGGGTGTTTCAACATCCGGGATTTGAGGTAGGAGAGAATTCTTATCCAAGTCACGACCTAAAAGAATTGTTGGACTGGGAGCATATCGAACAGATCGACGCTCGTCTGCGTTTCGATAAATGCCACGACTTTGCATCACTCGACGATCAACACATCGGCGAGGCAATGGCCAATCACCTGAACGCGGCCCTTTCTGAAGAACGTACCGAACCACGGCGTGTAACCCAGTGGATGATTGATGCTACCTATCAGGCGGCGCCACTGCGTGAGCACCACGGCGAGGCGATTTGGTTGGCGGGAATAGCGGAGGGTGAGGAACGTTTTTGGAGAATGGAATATCTTTCCGATGGACGTTCTGAAAAGCTCAACAGAACCCTGGACCCTATTATTCGGCATGATAATGATTGGTTGATTCTCGACATCCGAGAATTGCACGCCATGGCCAGAGAGATGGGGATCTCCCCCGATGATGCGCTTCGGGTGTCGATGCCGGATCAACAACGAGATGAATCGCAACGGCCAAAATTCGACCGTTCTTTTGGTTGGTGGAACGGGTAATCCTTCGCGACTATCCACCTAATTCGCGCCACCTCCGTTTACTTAGTGTCTGACCGAAAACTGCGTGGGCGTTACCTTGTTCCCACGATCCAGTATCGCTGCCATTAAGTTAAGGAATTCTATTTCATAACAAACAGTTACCAATTCTGTTACATCGTTCCCACGCTTCGCGTGGAATGCATCCCGCGACGCTCCTGCGTCGCGTATTGGTGGGGATCACGAACAAGGCGGAAGTCATCGCGGTATATGACCGTATGGAACGCAATAACCACAATGGATGTGCCATTTTTCGAGACCCGCGACGCAGGAGCGTCGCGGGATGTATTCCCACGCGGAGCGTGGGAATGATGTAACTATTTGTTTTAGGAGATACTCCCTTAACTTAATGTCAGTGACGCGGAGCGTGGGAACGATGAATTTTTCCCCATTTTCTGCCAAATCCGCCTAATTGTATTATCACAAACAAATTAGGCAACTCTCGTAAAATTAATCTGCAGATTCAACAACGGATTTGGGCTTGAACCCAAACCAATAGAGCAGCATTACCAAACCCATCATAGTTACGGCCGACATGGCGGTATATTGCTCGTCGCTCCAATTCAATATGCCAAACACCCCGACGGCGGCAATGACCTGGGTCAAAAAGGTCACTCCCAAAAGCACTATGCCAACATTTCGATGCCGTTCCGTTAGCAACGCGATCACGATCAGGAACGCATAGTAGTAACAAGTCAACTCGACGCTAACACCGATCATCGTGGCCCCAAGCGCGAGCGCAAACCAAGGTTCACGGTCGTGGACCGCCCGCGCCAACAATACCAGCGCCGTCGCCACTGTCAGTAGAAAAAGCCATTTAAACTCCTGGGCAGCGTCGCGCCGTGCCTGCTTCCACGTCGACCACGGGTCGACCAACGCATCGCTACGCAGGTAACGACCCATCTCGGTTGGCCGCCAGGCTATAAGCGTGGGTAACCCCATATAGTTTGTGAGCGGCGTATTGCGGTGCTTAATGGTATTTTCGACAAAGCGCTCGTAGATTTGCGGACTATTGGCCGTCAGAAAACTAATCGGAACGAGCATCACCACACTCAGTACGATACCCCCGATCATCGCGAGATAGCGCCGATCAATTCGTCGTTTTCTGAACAATTGCAACACCATAGCGACCGCTGGACCCAACATCAAGAAGCCTGGGAAGATACGGAGCAATATCGCGTAACCAATGGCGGCCCCACTGAGGAAGTAACGTTCTTTGCGTGCCAAGCAAACCGCCGCGACGGTCCATAATAACCAATCGTAACGCAACAACGACCCCCCTGTCCAATACCAGCGATTGGGGAAATTGGTCGAATAAACCAGTAAGGCTATACAGAGAACCCGCCAACCAAACGCCCACCAGATGAATCCCACCATCCCCAACATCAAGAAACAATCGATCGCATCGAGTATAACAATCTGTGTATCGGAGGCTGGCCCCGTATTCGATAGGATCGTTCCGGCAATTGTCCAGACCGGGGTTCCGTTGAAACCGTGGTCCGTCTGCAGATCCTCCCATCTTTTGGCGGTCATACGGTCACGAAACCAGGTAATGTCATTCTGGAACGACGCCCAACGCTCCTCCGAGAAGTGACTCTTGCAACGCTCGGGGTGCCTCAGAATTTCCGTTGTCAGTTCCATCTCATTGGTTCGCAGATTCATCATCTTCCGCAACTCTACCCGCCGCTCAAACCCAGCTTCCCAGTCGGCAATTGCAGTACATTCGTACAGACGATCATATTCAAGTTCGCGGAAATATTTTGATCCTATATAATAGTGAAAGGTATCCCAATCATGGATGAAACTTGAGAAATGAAATGCCCCGAGATTGATATAGGCCGCACCCGCAATGATACCGAGTAAGGCCAACAGGCCATCGCGTAACTTTTTATGTTCGTTCGATCGACCCTTACGGGTTAGCCACGCCCCCCAGATCAACAACGCGAGACCAAGCAACGCGAGCACCAACTCAAAACGCGCACTCGTAATATTGTTCCACTCGAAATAATCAGAATCGGCGACCGGTTCTACGGGAACCTGCAACACCTTGAACTTTGGCGGGAACGGATCGGGAAGCTGGCAGAATATCTGAAATTCAGACATCGAGAAAAAACTATCGCCTAGCGCCTCGCCAATGCGCACGTAGCGGGCAACGGTGCCTCGTAAAGTGGCGGCGCGTCCACGCAAACCGTGTCCCTCTACCGTAGTAAAGTCGATCAGGCGTTGGAATGAAACCCCGTCAAGCGACGTAAATATCGTATACCGGTCGTTGGCATCGGCCTGGAGATAGGCAACTTGTAAGCGAGTCGGCCCCCCCAGATCGTAGGTTACACTTCCCGCCGATGTAACGAGAACCACCGCCGGAAATGAATCCCAAAAGGCCCCTTCGTTGGCAACCGCATCATCAGTTAATCGCACCAGATCGCCATCGATATCGGTGTCTTCTATTGGCATCCGTCCCGCAATTAAATTCCCCGCCGGGCAGGCCACCGCCGGAGAAACCTCCTCCGCGCCAATCGGTAAGGCCACGAAGATTAGCCCAACCACCATCAATAATTCCTGGAGGTTACGCCAGATATTCCACTTGGGCACCCGCAATTGCCCCCATTTGTTCAAACTACGCCATGCATGATTGGCTATTCGAGGTGTATCTAAAAACGCACGAGGCGTATTCATGGCATCTGTGGCCCAAGACTTCATAACAGTTATCCAATAGGAGGTTGGTCACTATTCATTCCTCCCAAGGGAAGAGGATGAACCGGTATCGAATCACGCTTTTGCCACAGAGGGAGGGGATGCAATCCGCGACGAGTACGATGAGTCAACAGTGGTGATAATCGGCCTCTTCCTGGGATCACCAGGTGTGGCGCTAATTCAGCCAAGGGGTAGAGGACAAAAACTCGCAGGTGCAGACCAGGGTGGGGAAGGGTAAGGCCATATCGACGCAGTCGTAGGTTACCGTAAAGCAATAGGTCTAGGTCTAGGGTGCGCGGCCCCCAACGTCGTTGTCGCACCCGCTGATGGCGCAGCTCCAATTTGAGCAACAGACGTAGCAAAACCTGGGGGGGCAGGCGTGTATCGAGGGCGGCCACGGCGTTTACATAATCCGGCTGTACGGGCTGCCCGGGAAGATCCATGGCTAGATTGCGGTAAAGTCGCGAACTCCCTGCGAGGCGGCTAGCAGGGAGTCGGAGAAGCTCTACGAGGGCACGCCGTACCTGTGCGGTGGGGTCGTCCAGGTTACTGCCAAGACCGACATAGGCCCGCATGGGAGATTCATCGATTGGGGGCAGTGTTGTTGCGCCGTGCCGCTGGATATCGGCGACGACGACGTGGACGTTTCGGTGCGGTAGCTTCCTGTGATACCTCGGTACCAGCATCCACGGGTGGAGATGTGCCAGGGGCATCAGTTTCTGAAGGATCTTCAGTCTCTTGGCTCAATATCCGAGTAAGCTCGGGGTCTTCAATGGCGAGACCTCGGTCCACCTGAAGTTGAGTCCAGTAGGCGGCTAGCTCTCTTACATCCTCGCCGCTGATGGCACGCAGCAGCAGAAAATCGTAGGCCGCCCGAAAGCGGGGGTGATCGAGCAGGTGAAAATGCCGCTTCCCCCGGATGTGGGCAAGACGCCCCTGGAGGAACCAGATTTCGCGGGTTTGCAGTGTATAACGGCGGGGGATGGCAACCCGTTTGTTTTGTTCCTGAAGCACATAATCGGCGGCGAAGTGCAAAGCATCTAGTATTGGCACCCCCTGCTGACGTTGTACCTCCTGGCGTACCGGTTCCCACAGCAACGCGGCGAATAGGAAGGCCGGGGCTACGGGTTTGTCCGCGATGACGCGCTCGTCGGTATTGAGCAGGGCGCGCGCCAGGAGCGTGAGCGGAAAATTCCCCTCTTCTTGCTCTAAGGCCAGCTCCGTTTGCGGAAAGAGTTCCTCAAACAGATGGTAATGGCGCAACAACTCAAAGGTTTGCAGCCCCTTCCCTCCCAAGAACAGCTTCAATACCTCATCAAACAACCGTGCAGGGGGAATCTCTCGTAACAGATAGCCAAGCTCTTTGATCGGGGTCTCCGTCTCGGGGGAGACCTTAAAACCAAGCTTGGCGGAAAAACGTATGGCGCGCAGCATCCGTACTGGGTCTTCACGATAGCGACTGTAGGGTTCCCCCACGAGGCGCAGCACCCCAGCCTTCAAGTCGTTGATACCATTCCCGAAATCCATCAGCGAGAAATCGCGAATGTTGTAGTACAGGGCATTGACCGTAAAGTCACGACGCCAAGCATCTTGCTCTAGGGTGCCGTAGACGTTGTCGCGGAGGATGCGTCCATCTTCCATCACACCGCCCTCCTCTTCTCCTTCTTCGGCTTGGTCGTGGGCGGCCCGAAAGGTAGCAACCTCGACAATCTCCTGACCGTAGTGGACATGGGCCAGCAGAAAGCGGCGGCCCACCAAACGACAGTTACGGAAAATCTGGCGGACCTGCTCCGGGTGGGCGTTGGTGGCTACATCGAAGTCCTTGGGTTCACGCCCGAGGAGCAGGTCACGTACCCCACCTCCTACTAGGTAGGCGTCGAAACCGGCATGTAGTAAGCGATAGAGGACCTTAAGGGCCGTATCGCTGATCAGCGCTCGGGAGATGTTATGCTCCGGGCGGGGGATCACAGTAGGTTGGCTAATGGCGTACTTTCTCTTGCACCGTGGGAAGAAAACGGCGGGGCAGGCATCGAAGAGTCAGGATCGAACCATCCCGCAGGCTTGAGCAAATCTGGAAGTTTTGTATAATAACCGAAGTCGCTGCCTGTGGGCTCCAATCCTCCCTACCTTGGGTGCCTTGGTCGAAGCTAAGTAGCCATAGTAGCTAACCACTTGATCAACGACGTTAAAACATTCGTAAGTCCGTCTGCCGGCCACGCTCCCTTCGTCTAGAGGCCCAGGACGCCGCCCTCTCACGGCGGTAACGGGGGTTCGAATCCCCCAGGGAGCGCCAACTTCTAAAGTAGAATCAGTACCTTGACGGCTGGGACCGGTGCCCAGCCGGTCCTCTGTGCGACACCTTCCGGTTGTATCCCCTCCCCTGCCTACACCATCGATAGCACTCGTGCCTGCCTGCAAGGCAAGGTTCTCGCTGGACCATATCCAAGTTATACTGCGCACTGTCTGAAATTACCTGGTTACCCCAGGCTAAAACTCATATAAAACAAGCTGTTGCTTAATTGCGAAGGGCAACTAAGCGGCCTGCGCACGATAATCTTGCACCCCGACTCAGAGGTCTCCTGCGATGGGATGGGAATCAGTCATCGGGCTTGAGATCCACGCCCAACTCTCCACCAAAAGTAAGATCTTCTCCGCTGCCTCGACCGCCTTTGGGGCCCCCCCCAACACCCAGGCGTGTGCGGTCGACCTCGGCCTGCCCGGTGTGCTGCCGGTACTCAATGAAGAAGTAGTGAACATGGCGGTCAAATTCGGATTGGCCATCTCCGCCCAGGTGGCGCGACGTTCCGTTTTTGCCCGCAAGAATTATTTTTATCCAGACCTCCCCAAGGGCTACCAGATCAGTCAGTACGAGCTACCGGTGGTAGGTCCGGGCAAGCTGACCATCCTATTGGATGACGGTAGCACCAAGGTTGTGGGCGTGACCCGCGCCCACCTGGAAGAGGACGCCGGTAAGTCGCTCCATGAGGACTTCAACGACCTCACCGGCATCGACCTCAATCGTGCCGGCACGCCCCTGCTCGAGATCGTCTCCGAGCCCGACCTCCGTTCCGCGCGGGAGGCAGTGGCGTATATGAAGAAAATCCACGCCTTGGTGCGTTATCTGGACATCTGCGACGGCAACATGCAGGAAGGTAGCCTGCGTTGCGATGCCAACATCTCAGTGCGCCGGATCGGGGCGCCCCTCGGTACCCGTGCGGAGATCAAAAATCTTAATTCCTTTCGCTTCGTGGAGCGTGCCATCGACTACGAGATTGATCGTCAAATCAGTCTTCTGGAAGGAGGCGGAACGGTGGTACAGGAGACCCGCCTCTACGACCCGGAACGCAACGAGACTCGTCCTCTACGCAGTAAAGAAGAGGCCAACGACTACCGTTATTTCCCCGATCCCGATCTACTACCGTTGGTTATCGATGATGCTTTTATCGAAACCATGCGCCATAATCTGCCGGAATTACCCGACGATAAGCACGAGCGGTTTATGTACGAATACGGCCTCTCTTCCTACGATGCTACGGTACTTACCGCAACGCGCGAGATGGCGGATTTCTATGAAGCTACCGAACACGCCGCCGATGGCGAAGCCAAACTTGCCGCCAATTGGGTGATGGGTGATCTATCCGCAGCGTTGAATAAATTTGGGGTCGAGGTTATTGCAAGTTCGGTTACCCCAGCCATGCTCGGCGGAATGATCCAACGTATCACGGATGGTACCATTACCGGTAAAATCGCCAAAGAGGTATTCGAAGCAATGTGGGCCGGTGAAGGTGACGCCGATACGGTCATCGAACGCCGTGGATTGCGTCAAGTAAACGACAGCGCGGCCTTGGAAGCGGTAATCGAGCGCGTAATGGTGGATAATCCAGTCCAAGTGACCCAATACCGTGCTGGCAAGGACAAACTCATCGGCTTTTTCGTTGGCCAGGTGATGAAGATTACCGGCGGCAAGGCGAATCCAGGTCAGTTGAACGATCTGTTACGGCGTAAGCTCTCCGGATAAAACGCATTGATATTAATCTTCGCGTTGGTTAGGCGACACTGTGGTCACCTGGAACCAGCCTGGAGAAGGATTCCTCAATTTTTGAGGTGTCGCCTAACCAACGCGAAGATTAATACCCCCTCCCCCCATACTCCAGTTCTTAGCATCATGCCCTCCTCCAAAGAAGATCTCGCCCAACTCCTTCCCACGGTCATTACTCTTGCCAAAGAGGCAGGACGACGCATCATGGAAATCTACCAGTCTGATTTTCAGGTAGATATCAAGTCAGACCAATCGCCGCTAACCGCCGCCGATATGGCCTCCCACTATTGCCTGGTAGAAGGACTAGGGAAGTTATCACCGCTCTACCCGATACTCTCCGAGGAATCAAGCAATATACCGTTTGAGGAACGTTCACAATGGGAGACTTTCTGGTTGATCGATCCGTTAGACGGTACCAAGGAATTTATCAAGCGTAACGGGGAATTTACGGTCAACGTGGCCCTGATTGACCGTCAACAGCCGGTATTGGGGGTTATCTATGTACCGGCCAAAGATTTATGTTACTTCGCAGCGGTAGGAATTGGGGCATTTCGCCAGACCGGTGAGACAACGCCTGAGGCAATTGCGGTGCAGTCAAAGGCGCCCTCGCCATTACGAGTCGTGGGGAGCCGCTCCCATTCAGGAGAGGCGTTGTTGGCGTATCTAGATCGCCTGGGCGACTGTGAATTGATGGTGAGTGGTAGCTCACTTAAATTTTGCCTGGTGGCCGATGCGAGTGCCGATCTCTATCCTCGCTTCGGTCTTACCTCCGAGTGGGATACCGCAGCGGCCCATTGTATAGTTCGCGCAGCAGGAGGCGAGGTAACCGATCTCCAAGGACAACCATTACATTACAACGCGAAAGAATCGATCCTAAACCCACATTTTCTGGTATTCGGTGACCAATCCCGAGATTGGGCGGGAATTGCGGCAATGAAGTAAGGGACCGAAACTGACTTAGTGATCATCAAATTCATTAATTTGGGGAACAACCATGGCCAAAGTTTTTACTGGAAAAGTCGCAATCCCTGGCGATAAACTTGACGAATACTTTGCACTCATGAATAAAGCAGAGGAAGAGCGGGTTCCCTTCTACAATGCCTTGACCGCATTGAATAATGAATTTAAGGAATATCTCACCGAGAGATTCAGCGCTCGCACGGCGGACAAACATGCCTCAGTCGTTGGAATGTTCATCGAATTTCTTTGTCGCTATACCGATGTGAGCAATTTAGAGGAAGTAACGGTGGGGATGGCGAACTCTCACTTCCACGCCTGGTATCGTCGCAAAGTGCTTTTTAGAGACATCACCGATAGCGAGCGAAAGGTTGCTCTCTCTAAATTCTTCCTTTTCCTAGCCGAAGAAAAAGGTATCACCAACAGCAAAGTGTTGACCAGTTTCTCGAAAACTCCCAAGCGGCAATCATCGGTAACCTCCGCCAAAACAGTAACGGAGATTCAGTCCGTACCGGAGGCAAAGCAGACAATTATTCTCCGCGCCAAGCTAGAAAACAACAAACGTGTCTATCGGGATATCGAGTTACCCATCAATCAAACCCTCTATGCATTGGCGGAGGCTATCATTCTGTCTTTCGACTTTTCCTTTGACCATGCGTTTGGTTATTACAGCACGGAGACTTCTCGAAAACATTACGATGCAGAGGATAAGTATGAATTATTTGCCGACCTAGATGTAGAACACGAACCGGGCATCAAGGGTGTTAAACGCACCAAGATCTCAAGCGCTTTTACCGAGGTCGGCCAGAAAATGACGTTCCTTTTTGATTACGGAGACGAATGGTTTTTCTTGCTTGAGGCTCGAGGTTTCGGGGTAAAAACCAACGGCGCACCATATCCGCGGGTATTATTATCCAAGGGCGAAGCGCCAGAACAATATCCTGATTTTGAAGACTGAGCCAAATAGCGCTAAAACTGCTCATATTATTATTGTCAGATGTTTTTGAGATAGGCGAAAGGAAAGACAATTATGCAGCCTGCTGGTATAAGTATTGTTGAAATCCAACGAAGACCCTTCCAATCTCTTCGGCCCTTCCCAGGTCGGTGATTGCATCCTTGATTGAATTGTTATATTTCAGTCTAAGCAATGGACTGAGATTTTCTTGGTCGAGTTCTTTTATACCAACGCTGACATAGTGCCATAGCACGAAGTCCAGGAAGACACGCTGCTTGCTATTGAAGTGTGTGCTGATGATGACTTTTGCTCTTGCTGCTCGTTCTTCGCGGGCTAGCGGTGGTAAGGCATAGGCTACATGAGCCAGAACATCAAATAAATCGCTATTTTCCGCATCAATGATTTTCTGCATTTCCACTAACTGGTCATTACCAAAGCCTTTATCAGCAAGTTCTCTCAATAGACTTTTTCTTGTTGCAGGTAGGCTCCAGAGAACGCGAAGCTCAGTTTCATCCTTGAAGAATTCGGGTAGCTTTCCAAAGAGCATTTCCATAAATTGCTGGGCAGACATTGGTTTTCCATCGGGATGCCAGAAGGTAGTAGACATCATGTGTTGGATGGTGCGTGCTTTGCCATCAGCAAGTATAACTTTTATCCTCCTGCGTTTTCTATTCTCTTCATTTTCACTATCTGTTTTACCATCATCTGGACTAGGCTTGCCTGGAATCCGTTTTTCTTCCTTACCTTCATCCACTGCGGGCTCGGCTGGCTCTCCATCCCATTCTGGGTCGTTGAAGTGATGGTGAGCCTTAACAAAATCATAGATGGTAAAGTAGTCCTTTCCATCATAGAGCCTTGTACCGCGACCAATGATTTGCTTAAATTCAATCATTGAGCTAATCGGTCGCATTAAGACGATATTACGAATATTACGGGCATCTACACCCGTTGAAAGTTTATGTGATGTAGTCAATATTGTTGGAATCGCTCTTTCATTATCCTGAAAGTCACGCAGACTTTGCTCCCCAAGTTTTCCATCATTAGCAGTGACTCGTTGGCAGTAATTGGGATCAGTGCTTTCCTTTATTTGATTGATAATGTTACGCACAGCCAGCGCATGGTCTTGAGTAGCACAAAAGACGATAGTTTTCTCCTTCTGCTTAATCTGTTCCATGAATATCCTTACACGATTGGTTTCACGCTCTTTAATTTCAATGATCTTGTTGAAATCTTTCTCTTCATAGCGTTTGCCAACTTCAATTTCACCTTCGATTAGCTTATCGTCAGGCGTGTAAACATATTCGTCTAGCGTTGTAGCAATTTGCCTTACCTTGAATGGCGTTAGAAAACCATCATTGATGCCATCCTTGAGCGAATAGATGTAGACGGGTTCACCAAAGTAGGCATAGGTGTCCACGTTGTCCTTACGCTTGGGGGTGGCAGTTAATCCAAGTTGTACCGCTGGGGAAAAGTAATCAAGAATCCCACGCCAGTTGCTTTCATCGTTTGCTCCACCACGATGGCATTCGTCGATAATGATGAAGTCGAAGAAGTCAGGTGGATAATCACCAAAGTAGGGCGAAGACTGCCCATCCTTGGGTGGACCACTCATGAAGGTTTGGAAGATAGTAAAGAACAGGCTGCCATTCTTAGGTACCTTGCCCTTTTTGCGGATATCATCGGGCTCAATCCGCACCAGTGCATCCTCGGAAAAGGCTGAAAATGCGTTGTAGGCTTGGTTGGCAAGGATGTTGCGGTCCGCAAGAAACAGGATTCTAGGACGGCGTGATGACTCGTGGCTTAGATTCCAGCGGCTATGAAATAGTTTCCAGGCTATTTGGAAAGCGATGAAAGTCTTCCCCGTACCAGTGGCCAGCGTCAGTAAAATACGCTCCTTGCTCCATGCGATGGCTTCCATAACACGCTCAACAGCGATGTCTTGATAGTAGCGGCTGGGATGTGAGCCTCCTTTATCTTCAAATGGCACAGCAGCAAAGCGATCACGCCAAGCATTTTCTTGGGCAAAAGTCATTGCCCATAGCTCATCCGGCGTGGGATAGCGTGGGACTTCGCCTTCCTTGCCGGTTTCCATGTCAATGCAGTAGATGCCTTGTCCATTGGTGGCATAGGCAAAGCGTATGGCCATTTTACTCGCGTAATCCTTGGCCTGGGCTACTCCTTCAGTCAGTGGCTTGTTCCATGCCTTGGCTTCATTGACTGCCAGTTTGTGATTGCGGTAGACCAACACATAGTCGGCTCTAAGCGAATTGCCACGCTTACCATGTCCTTCAATGCGTCCTTGTGTAATTGGATAGTTGCGTCTAATCCTGCTGCCATCGACGATGCCCCAACCTGTCGCTGCAAGTTGTGGGTCAATATGTTCGGCTCTGGTTTCGTCTTCAGTCATATCGAGAAAATATTTGTTTTATAAAATAACATTAACAAAAAACTACTTTTGAACGCTTAATATATTCAATAAAATTGACGCATGGTATGGAAACTTCTTTCATTGCACAGACTGCTGGAATTTTTCTCTTAGCTGGAGTGACCTCAAGATTCTGCCTGCCCTCATTTGAGACTAGCTCTGCTCCACTGATTCGTGTTGATGCAATGATGAAAATATCGTTTTCTCCTACACCTTTTGAGTGATATCTATCATCTGCAATACCAAGCAACCCTTTTATGCGAATAGCCTCCCGCAAAATTGAATTACCTATTTTAAGTTGTTCTAGCTCGTTTTCTTTTAGCCATTTGCAGCAATCTGGTGTTTTATTCTCTACTTCTTCAACAGCTACGCTTGGCATTACTAAATTCTTTTTCTTAATCTCTGATGCGAGCCATTCCCATAGTCCTGGAAATTGACTTATTGGGTAGTTATCCCATGCGTAGATTATGGATGACGCATCAAAGATTTGCATAGTGCTGTTCCAATTGATGCAAATCAGCGATTTTCAAGTCATCGAGATAACTACTTGCTTTGGCAAGCGTGATATGTCTAGCATTCATGGCATCCAGAACGGTTCGCACAAACGTGTCTCCAAAAACATGTTTTGGCTCACGATGACGATATTTTCTGCTTCCACCATCTTTTAATGCGCTAACAGATTTCGTTCTCCATTGTCGATAAGCTGTATATTGTTCTTGTGGCAAACGACCTGCATCTAAAAGTCTGCGTAAAATCACCTCGCTGCTTACACCCAAGGTTTTGCGTAGTTGTTCAAGCCATGCATCGTATTGCGATATTTCAGCAGGTCGTTCGGTATCTTGGATATGCTCTAAAAAAATATCTGGCACTAGCAAATACCCTGCAAATGCGTTTGCCTCACGTTCTCGGCCTTCATGAGATTGCAAGTCCTGCTCGTCATCAATGGAGCTATCTTTGTGCAATAGCAGATGCCCCATCTCATGCATGAGAGAAAATACTTGATGACTTTCCCAAGGTTGTTTTTTAATGACAATTACAGGGCAGATTTGGTCATAAAGAGTGAAAGCGAGGATTGGATTATTCTTGGAAATCTGCCATTTTCCGTTATAGCCGTTACTGCGAAATACCAAAACTCCTTTTGCTTCTACTGTTGCGCGATAACTGTCAAAATCATTTTCATCAGACAGACCTAGCCAATGACGGGCGATATTTGCTGCTTCTCGTGGTGTTTTCTGATAGAAATCTGGCGGATTAAACCCTGGCTGATTAGTGTCGCTTAATTCCTCACGTAGGCTAAGATATATTTCCCGCTGCTTTTCTACACGCTCGATTAGTATTTTAAGTTTTGCAGATAATTCTTGCTTCTGATTAGCTAGAGTGCGGAATTGTGGAGTATGCGCTAGAGCCTCATTGACTGGGCTTTCCTCCAAGAAAAAGAGCACACCTCGACCAAAATATTCCGCAATTTTACGAAGCTGGTTGAATGTAATAGAATCTTCACCTGCCATCACCCGTTCAATGCTTGCTTCAGCGATACCAATTTCGGACGCAAGCTCACCCGGCGTTATACCTTGGTCGGCACAACACCACGCAATGCGCTTTGGGTTGATAGAGTGAATGCGTTCCATAATTTTATTTGCCGTGAAAAATGCTCTATACTATTTGTAATATGCATTATAACTCGCCAGAGATAATTTGACACAGCAACGAGTAAATTAATAATCATATTTTTTAGGAAATTCATCTGCATCCTTGTTTATAATCATAATCTTGGTCTGGCTCAAACTTGCCGAATAATTCAATAATCTCAAGCTGCTTGCGTTGTTTGACAAATTCACGCAAGGCAGTGTTGATTGCTTCTTTCTTCGTTTTGAAGTTTCCCAACTTCAAGGCTTCATTAACTAATTCTTGTCTCGAAACACGGCACATCCATTGTGGTGATTCCGTTCCATGTGGTCATATACAACAATGACTTCCGGCTTGTTCGTGATCCCCACCAATACGCGACGCGGGAGCGTCGCGGGATGCATTCCCACGCGGAGCGTGGGAACGATGTATTGACTGCCAGCTTGTGGTTGCGGTAGACCAGCACATAGTCGGCTCTAAGCGAATTGCCACGCTTACCATGACCCTCAATGCGTCCTTGTGTGATTGGATAGTTGCGTCTAATCCTGCTGCCATCAACGATGCCCCAACCTGCCGCAGCAAGTTGCGGGTCAATATGCTCGGCTCTGGTTTCGTCTTCTGTTGCTGTTCTATTCATTTTCTTAAATAAAGCCAAGAAAAACCGCCAGAGCCCTATTTACTGATAGCATCGTCTCATCATCCAGTCGTCCAAATGTTTTTCCGACCTTTTGACGCGCAATTGATTGAGGTTTATCAATCATTATCTGTGAAGGCATTCTTAGGCCATTCATCTCATTTGGTTTTACCGTAATACGAAATAATGGTGCATCATACAACTCACTGGTTACAGGTAAAATAGTTACAGAGGGATGTTCGTTGAATAAGTCAGATTGAATTATCAATGCAGGTCTTGGCTTTCCAAGGTCACCTTGTAAGGCTACTGTCACCAAATCACCACGCATCATTGCCAGCCCTCATGGTCAGCTACCGCCTCAAGCCAGTCAATGGTTTCTTGCTCCTGGATATTGTTTCTTAAGAGCAAGGATTGACGGCGACATTCCTCAGCAAAGCCTGGGTGTCTAGTATCTGGCACCCAGATTCGTATTGGGCGCAATCCAGCTTCTCGCAAATCTATACGATGCTTTCTTGCTTGTATTGATGTGGTTGTTATCATGGCAATCTCCAAGAATGTTCCAAAAACAATCTTATAACTCACCCGCGAAGGCTTGGTGCAGCAGAGATTTCTTCAGAGATTCCAATGTGCCAAGTTTTCTTTGGTAGATGGATTCGAGGTGTTGGGTTTCTTCGTGAAGGTCGTCGATTTCCTCAACAATGGCTTTCTGCCTATCGAGGGGCGGCAAATCGAAATGCAGATTGCCTAAATCGGTGTTGCTCAAATTAGGCATTACCGCCCCACCTGCAATTTTCTCCAATCTCCCTTTGCACCCTTCCGACCGTAAAAATCTAACAAGGAAACGCGTATCACACCGGTTTGAAGGTTTGATAAAAAAACTGCCAGTTCCACAAAGCCAACCATCTTCCACTTCGGTTACCAAGGCACAGCGACCCATTTCTCCACGCCGCCCAATAACAATGTCTCCCTCGCTCATGATGTAGCTTTTAAGGCGTATAGCCGTTTCCTTAGAAACAGTTTTACATGAATCAGGCTCAATCCCGACTTCCGTAATGTGGGCTGGGTTCACCAGAGGAATACCATGCGCAACATAGTCACTTTTATGGAGGAGAGAACCAAACGGACCTGTGAAGATTCCTCCAGTCGCTTTGCTTAACGTCGTCTCCACCCACCCTTCGCCCCGCTGAGTAAACACAGATTCAAGATGGCTCTCAAAGATAGCTCGTGCATTCTTGAGATTCTTTCCTGCGTTGGCTTTGGCAGTGGCGATGCCATCAAATGCCTCGTCAAGTATGCCGACGATTCTCTTTTGTTCTGGGAGAGATACAAATGCGACTTGCAATGCCTCTATTTCTGATTTGTTGATTGAGGCAAAAACCGCTCCTTCCTTTCCTGAAATATCTGATTGCAAATGTTGCAATTGATAAAATAGGAAATCACGATTGATTTCATCACTACTACGTATAGCAGCTAAACCTCGTCCAATACAGATTTCTTCAGTGGAGAAATTTACAGGCCCAACTGGAGCACGGACTGACATTAGAATATCTCCCTCTTTGGCAATCTTAGTAGATTGAGTCGTCCAAGTTGTCGGGGATTCAATAAATTTCTCTCCAAAGTCCTTCTTTCCCTGATAAAACGGCATTCCATCACCATTGATATTGTAAAACTTCCCTTCAGGCGACTGACCAGCAATAACTTTGCATAAATCACTTATTTTCTTACGCTGCCACCCCTTCTTCATAGCAGCGCCCACCTCTCCCGCTCATAAAATACTACCCCCACACGATTAATATGCATTTTTAATTCTTCATGTATCAGGCTTTCATAATGAGTGACGTCGAATAGATAAGGAGTAGGTAGGTTGTCAAGTGCTTCGAGTAAATCAGCAGAATAATCAACAGGGCTGCTAAAAGCTAAATCAATATCCGATCCATGCTGATAATCACCCTTGGCGCGTGAGCCGTATATTTTTACCCAGGCAATGTCATCGAATTGTCGCAAGCAAGCAGTGATAAGTGCAAGGGTTTCAGAAGTTAAACCAAACATCAGAATAATCTTTCCAGAAAATAGTCATGAAGTTGAGAAATTCCAACTGTATAACGCTGACAAATATGATTTATCACTTCACGGGCACGCGCCTCATCATAAATGTGAACCATCAAATTGCGTTCTTCAAGCATGTCAATCCAACACTGTCCATCAATAATGATGTCGTTGGCGAATGCCTGCTTGATAACTTCGCGTGGCAGTTTCACCACAATACCATTGTAGTTTAGATAATCCTTCATGGTTTTCCATGACAGCTCGAAGGTCATTTCAAATGCCTTGATAAGCGCCATTTGGATTAGTTTGTTGTCAGGTGTCTGCACCTTAGCGGCTACAGCTTCTTGCAAATCACGATAGGCTGATTGCAGGTTGTTGAATCGTTGCTTCCATCGAATATCTTCATTCATAGCAGCGCCCTAATGTTTGCCAGCACCTCAGCACTCTCGGCATCCAATGCTGCAATCTCGTCCATGATTTCTTGTGGGCTTCGATGAGTCACCACTTCACCGCTATTAGGATTCTTAACTGAAAGGTCGAAGATTTCCCTATCAATGCTACTGACATCTACACTCCAGCTCTTAGGAGAATCAGCAAAGCTCTTCTGTAGTTCAACGAATTCCGCAAGGTCAGCATCATTCAGTGGATTGTTCTTACCAAGATTCCTGCCAAGGTCAAGCTGATAGAACCAAACCTTGCGTGCAGGTGCTCCTTTCTCGAAGAAGAGCACTACAGTCTTAACGCCAGCACCGAGGAATGTTCCTCCTGGGCAATCCAACACAGTATGCAGATTGCAGCTTTCCAGCAGGAGCTTACGAAGGCTTACTGATGCGTTGTCTGTATTTGAGAGAAATGTATTCTTGATAACTACGCCACCACGACCACCTGCCTTGAGCATCTTGATAAAGTGCTGAAGGAATAGAAAGGCTGTCTCTCCCGTGCGGATTGGAAAGTTTTGTTGGACTTCTTTTCTCTCTTTTCCACCGAATGGAGGATTGGCTAGGATAATCTCATAGCGGTCCTTGTCCTGAATATCAGCGAGATTTTCCGTTAGCGTATTGGTGTGGATGATATTGGGTGCTTCGATGCCATGCAGAATCATATTCATGATGGCAATGACATAGGCTAACGATTTCTTTTCCTTGCCATAGAAAGTCCGCTCTTGAAGGATTCTATCCTCGGCAGTGGTGCGTTGAGGATTCGATTTTATAAGGTAGTCATAGGCTTCGCATAGGAAGCCTGCCGAACCCACAGCACCATCGTAAATTCTCTCTCCAATCTTGGGCTTCACTACTCGCACAATGGCACGAATCAGCGGGCGTGGCGTGTAATATTCACCCCCATTGCGTCCTGCATTGCCCATATTCTTGATTTTGGCTTCATAGAGATGCGATAATTCGTGCTTCTCTGTCTGCGAACGAAACTGTAGCTCATCAATGTGCTCGATAATCTCCTGCATGATATAGCCGCTGGAGATTTTGTTTCTTATCTCACCAAAAATCTCGCCAATCTTATATTCGAGGGTGTTTGAGTTCTTAGCTTTATCTGTGAACTTCTCAAGGTAGGGAAACAGACGATAGTTGACGAAATCACAGAGGTCATCACCAGTGAGTGCTTTATTGTGATTGAGCTTGCCATCAGGATCTTTGGGAGCGGCCCAGCTTTCCCAACGATAGGTTTTATCAAGAAGGTAGTTATATTTCTTGCCTGCTAGCGCTGCTTCATCTGCAAGGTCCTGCTCCAGTCCATCAAGATATTTAAGAAACAATAACCACGAGGTCTGCTCAGTATAATCAAGCTCTGTCGTACAACCAGCTTCTTTTCTAAGAAGGTCGTCAATATTTTTGAATGTTTGCTCAAACACAATCAAACCTTTATTCAGGTTGGAAATCCAGGCGTCCATTACTGTCTATTGCAGCCTTCCTTCCTCCAAAGTCAGTACCCGATCCATACGTCCTGCCAGTCCTGAATCATGGGTGACTACCACCAGACTGGTGCCAAAGGCGTGATTGAGTTCCAACATAAGATCGAAGACCTGCATTGCGGTAGCGTGGTCGAGATTACCGGTCGGCTCGTCGGCGAGTACACAACGTGGTTGGGTAATAAGTGCGCGGGCAACGGCCGCACGTTGGCGTTCTCCCCCGGAAAGCTCACCAGGCTTGTGGCGCAGGCGTCCCCCCAGACCTACCCGGTCAAGTAGGGCGCGGGCCTGCTCGGCAGCAAGCGCCGGCGCCAGCCCTCGGATCAACAGGGGCATGGCAACATTCTCTAAGGCCGTGAACTCGGGTAACAAGTGGTGAAACTGGTAGACAAAACCAAGCGCCCGGTTACGCAGTCGGCCACGCGCCGCCTCACTAAGACGGGCCATGTCCTCGCCGTCCACGCGCACCTCCCCCGCACTTGGCACGTCCAACCCGCCTAACAGATGCAGTAGGGTACTCTTGCCAGATCCAGAGGTTCCAATGATCGCCACTCGCTCACCGCGATTCACAACTAGGTCCACGTTTCGCAAGACCTCTACTCGTAGCCCTCCTTCCGTGAAGGTTTTGGCCAAACCACGGCACACCACCACCTCCGTATTCTCGGGGTGGGTCGTATTGTTAGCAGGGATGCTCATTTGCCAAAGGAACTCGGGAAAGTTTATTCGTAGCGCAAGGCCGCCGCTGGTTGGATCCGTGAGGCTCGCCAGGCCGGATAGAGGGTGGCAAGCAGACACAAGACCAAGGCAGTAACGCCAATGCGAATAACATCAGGCCAACGTAGATTCGAGGGCAACTCGGTGATGTAGTAGACATCAGGGGAAAGCAAATGGACGCCGAAAAACTGTTCCAAGGCTGGGACGACAGTACTCACATGGGTAGCCAATTCGACCCCACCAATCACCCCCAGCACCGTCCCCACCACCCCGATGACCGTGCCTTGCACCACAAAGATCCTCATCACCGCCCCCGGCGTAAGACCCAGGGTACGCAGGATGGCAATATCCGGCTCTTTATCGGTTACCACCATCACCAGCATGGAAACGATATTGAAAGCCGCCACCGCCACAATCAGGGTGAGAATGACGAACATCACCGTTTGTTCAGTATGAACGGCGTGAAAGAAGCTCGCGTGGTTCGTGGTCCAATCATCAACACGATACGACGCAGGCAACTCTCCAACCAGGCGACGGGTAACGATGGGGGCCTCGTTGAGGTCGGTCAGGGCCAAACGCAGTCCAGTCACCTCGCCCGCACCAAGACGGAACAGACGCGCTGCGTCCTGAAGGTGAATGACGGCCAGCGCGCTGTCGTACTCATACATCCCTACTTGAAAGGTCCCCACCACGGTAAATCGCTTGAGTCGCGGCAACAGACCAACCGGGGTCACCATGGCCTGCGGTATCACCAGAGTCACCTTGTCGCCCACCGTTACGCCCAGGTGGAGAGCTAGGTCACGTCCCAGCAAGGCCCCGAACGCCCCAGGTTGCAAGTCGGTAAGTTGTCCGTCGTGGAGCTTGCTGGCAATGCTCGAAACGGAGGGCTCTTGTTCCGGCAGGATCCCGCGCACCGTTACCCCGGTGACGATTGGCCCCTCGACCAGCATCCCTTGCCCCTCTACATAAGGGGCCTGAGCGGCTACCTGTGGGTCGCGAGCAACCACTGTGGCAGTAGCGTGCCAATCCGCGAGACGCTCATCAGGACCGGTAACCGTGGCATGGGCGATCATGCCCAAGATGCGCTGGCGCAGCTCCTGCTCAAAGCCATTCATCACCGACAACACCGTAATGAGGGCCGTAACCCCTAGAGCAACGCCCAGCATGGAACTGGCGGTGATGAAGGAGATGAATCGAGTGCGTCGTTTGGCTCGCGTGTAGCGTAGCCCGATGAAGACTTCTAGGGGATGAAACATGGGGCGGTATTAAACCACAAGAGTGGATCCCATTACCGTACTGGTACTGCCTCCAGGAGATGACGAACGGCTTGGAGACCACCCCCGGTTCCACCGCTGGTCGAGGTAAGGCGATGCGCCACCACGTGAGGAAGAACCGCCTGAAGGTCTTCGGGAACAACGTAATCACGCCCAACAAACAAAGCCCAAGCCTGGGCGGCGCGCATGAGGGCAAGTCCCGCCCGCGGCGAAAGACCAAGAGTGAAGCGTGGGTCGTGGCGGGTGTGTTCGATGAGCGCCTGGAGGTAGTCCAGCAGGGGATCGGAGACATGAACCTCCGCTACCCGTACCTGGATGTCAGTAAGCTCCTGAGGAGACATAGCGGGGGTCAATTGCGCCAGTAATTCGCGCCGATCTCGGCCCCGCAACAGAGCACGCTCCGCCCCGTGATCGGGATAGCCCAGGTCAATCCGCATCAGAAAGCGGTCGAGCTGAGACTCCGGGAGGGGAAAAGTACCCACCTGGTAGGCGGGATTCTGGGTAGCAATGACGAAAAAGGGCTTAGGTAAGGGGCGCGTCTCGCCCTCCACCGTGACCTGATGCTCTTCCATCGCCTCCAGTAGGGCACTCTGGGTTTTGGGGGTAGCACGGTTGATCTCATCGGCCAGGATGAGCTGGGCAAAGATGGGGCCTGGATGAAACTCAAAACGCCGATCATCCCGGTTGTAAACCGCCCCCCCCAGAACATCACCGGGCATAAGGTCAGAAGTGAACTGGATACGATTGAAACGCAGCCCCAAAGTGCAGGCAAGGACGTGGGCAAGGGTGGTCTTGCCCACGCCAGGGAGGTCCTCGATCAACAGATGCCCTCCCGCGACCAGACAAACCAGCGCCAAGCGGATCTGATGGTCCTTGCCAAGGATCACCTCTCCCGCCCGTACTGCTACTCGGGAAAGGGTGTCACGTATGGCATGTAGGTCACCACGGTCTAGAGGGTTATCTGATTGTTTGCCTCGATTACCACTCATTGGCCGTGCTCCTATTCCAATGCTCAAGGTTTTGCGCGCTGCAAATCTTCCTCGACCTGTTGCCGCGTGGTCGTGTCGGTAAGCAGCTCAATGAGGGTAAGAGCAAAATCCATGGCGGTACCCGGACCGCGCGAGGTGATGACCTTACCATCGCAGACCACCGCCTCTTCTACCACGAGGGTGACTCCAGCAGGCCCCTTCGGTCCCAGACTACCCGGATAGGCGGTAGCACGCTTGCCCGCAAGAAGTCCGGCGGCAACCAGAGCCCTGGGGGCGGCACAAATGGCGGCAGTGAAACGTCCATTCTTAGCCATTTGTTGAAGCAGGGCGATTATCCGTGGGTCCTGCGCTAGGTGGTCGGATCCGGGCAGACCACCCGGCAAAACCACCATGTCATATCTACGAGCAAGTGCCGTATCAAGGTCGGTATCGGGGAGGTGAACCGTCCCACGGCTCGCATGCACCGGACCGGGAGCGAGACCGGCACTCACTACCTCGATTTCAGCACGGCGCAATAGATCAATGATGGTAATCGCCTCCAGTTCTTCAAAACCAGGAGCAAGGGGAATAAGTACGCTAGGCACGGCCATTTATCCTTTCGTTAAAAAGCCCCAAAGGGGCGGATTACTACAGAGCGGGGTAAGTCCCTGATATTAATCTGTACGTCAATTAATCCAGGTTGCCACCTACTTGCCCCCTCCCCAGCCCTCCCCGTAAACGGGGAGGGAGTAGG
>CAUYTY010000217.1:0-77500 GCA_963575655.1 Gammaproteobacteria bacterium
AATAATAGATTATTTTTACTTGCTTGTCCCCTAACCAACGCGCAGGTTAGTAGCTTCCGGGATATTTCCGATAATGTCTATGGCGATCTTGGACATTTTCCGCACAGGCAGTATTTCTCGCTTCCCGTAGTCGATTGCCATACATCAAACGCAGGATAGCGTCGACGCTCAGTGTCCAATAATCCCCAACGGCCTTCTATGGGTAAACCAGTCTTCTCGGCCTTCCACGGCATATTAAATGCCTCGAAGGCCGCTGCATAGGAAATCCAAGGCGCCCCATCAGTGTAGACAAAGTGTGGGCCTTGTCGATATTCCTGCCAAAATAACTGTTGAACCTGGGGCGTATAGTTTAACATTCCGCCGTTAGGTACCCCAGTTTCCTTAACAAAGACTGGTTTCTTTCCGATTATTCTTAGGGCCAAGGCCCGTCTCTTTACCCATTCGGCGGCCAGGAGGGGGTCTACGCTATCCTGATCGACGGCAGGGTGGATATTAGGGGCCAGAAAGTCTCCGAACTCCCGCAGTTCTTTCAAGCCATACTCACTGATCGGCTCCGAGGTCGTAAACGGGACGAAGAGCCCCGCAGGCAATAAAGCCTGGAGTTTTTCTGCAGCGAGCTGGAGGTCCGCAATGGTATAACGGTTATCGATCAACCCCTCGTTACCAATAACCACAGCCAACGCCAAGGTGTAGTGGAACTGCAGAATCATCTCCGCTACACCCTTAATTTCATCGTCCTGTTTTGGGTCCCAGATACCCAAAAGAACGGCGCGAAACCCCAAGGGTTGTGCAGTGGCAAGAATAACGCGAGTTAATTTCTGGTGATATTCGTAAAGCACCAAACCATTGAAGGAAGGCGCCAGTGCCTGTAAATCCGTTCGTAGACTCGCACGTACGACATCACTCAAAACGAAGGGAGTTCTCGGATCGAAGGTGCTTGGATTAAATGCAATAAGTGCTGGTTCCGGTTTACATCCAGCGAGATAGGCAAAAAAGGAATTAGATCGACCTCCTTCTTCGGCATGACCCACGGGGACAATCAAGGTTATCGCCAGTAACAACTTTACTCGAAAGACTCTCCAGTACCATTTCCTTGTTGAACTAATCTTCTGCGCCCTGTTATTCCGAAACATCGTAATAGATCTCATCAATGTATACAGTAATGTGGACAGTTGGATTGTGGGCCTTGTTGGCAAGGATCGCAAAGGGGGTAACTACCCGTTGCAACTGATTACCCTCGACGGGGATTTCATAACGCTGCCAATCTTTCTCGAGGGAAAGCCAAGCACTGGTAATCGGTATCAAGGCCGAATCGCCATAGGGCATATCCGTAGCAATGGCCGCTTTTACCTGGATCTGTTCTCCACCGGTCTCGCCCTTGGCATAGAACACGAGCTTTTTCGTCTTTGAGAGGTCAAGAGCAGAGGCCGGCCATTCCCCCCAGTAGTTTTCGTGTACGGGTACCACGATCCCGGCCCAATTTGGAGGCTGGGTCAGATCAAAGGTAACTCGCACCGCCGTCCCCTTTTCTTCCCAACCGAGGGACTGCGCTGTCTTGAAAATTGCACTATTCGTCTCAGCCGCTCGAGCCGGCATAATGCTACCCCAGACCCCTTGATTTTCCACGGCATGGTAATCCTTATAGACGTAGATCCGTTTTTCGTCGGCGGCCAGAGTCATCATGGAGACTCCGGTGACGAGAATAGTTAGGGTCAGCAAGAAACGGTTTAACATGGTTAGGAAACTCGCAAAAGATTACGTGGCTAGGGCCTTGGGTTTTCGGTAATGGTAACTGCTCAGGTAGCACCAACGGTACGATCTTACACCAGCCTGGGACGCTACCCCAGGCTGGTATAGAGTCGCGCCGTTGCGCTCTTATCTAACCCAAGTTGCCACCTAACGCGCTTTTCTCCCCTCTTTCCGGGAGAGGGGCTTTTTCGTTTCTCACCGCATAGGTAGCAACTTGGGTTATCTACCATTGCACAAGTTATAAAATCCTCGTTCCTTAATAATCCTCCCGCAAATAGATCAGACCGTTCGCTCTAAGACTGCTACCAAAAATACCGAAGGTAGCACGAACTACCGGATCGAAACTATAAGTACTGCCGCACCATTGACCATGTAAATAGGGTGCCACAAAAGCGAGGGGACTTACTGGATACACAGGAGGAGGCGTCCAGGTGGGGCACATACTTAGCGAATTTGCTAGTTTGGCCACTATATCGACACTACCTGCCGCATGGGGGGCAAGTAAGGTAATGGAACCGCTCCCCTGGGAAAATGAGTCAGGAATCATTGCGGTAGTGGGTAAGTTGCTCAAGGTAACCGAACCTTGGTAATTACCAAGTCCGAAGTTTGCGGCAGTCAAGATTGTGCAATTATCCTCCATATTTCTTACAAAGGCATAGCCATTCCAGTACTGTGTCTCATATGGTATGGTGATATTGGTTTGGTCAGAACCATAGCCATTACCCATCCACAGACGACCATAACGCAACTCCGTACCCTGAATACCACTCAGGGTAAATGCCTTGCAAGTCCCAAAAGTCGACAGACCTTCGTAGCAAACGCCGTCGCTATCGGTGAGATCACCAACGGGAATAGTCAGATCGACCAAGAGGCTGGTGGCCACGATGGGACTCTCAGGCACGTTAGGTTTTGAGAAGGTTAATCGTTCACCAGAGATTGTGTAGACGCGATCCCCATCCTGATTGTTTTGGTCAGAAATCACAATGTTACCCGCCGCAGTTTTGGTGAGGGTAGCCGCAGTGGTAAGGCTAGAATTTTTGGTATAGATGCGATTGGTAAAACTGGTATTAAGCCTCCAAAAGGCGCTATCGTAATTTTTGGTTACGACCGAGGCGGCATTCATACCGGTAATGGTGATAGTTGGGTCAGAAGAAAAACCAAAATCCTGACCAAAATAGGTAAAGTCTACACCACCATTACATTGTGAATTAAACAAGGCGTTTCCCGAGACTTCAAGACGGGCAGGGATGAATCTTCCCCAACTAGTTCCATTGCTACCGATATTGCAGCCATATTTGCCGTTGGTTTTTACGTTTGTATTGTTGTCGGGAATACAATCAGCCTTAGCACTAATACTATCCACTCCCGTCCAGGTAATTGACTTAAGTGCATCACATTGCGCAATGGTTAATCCTGGCGTCGTGCATTCATTGGTCGTATATACGCCATCATAGATGGCATTGGCCGCGAGGATAAAATAGCCTACGTCGTCATATCTAAAGGTGGTGCTGGTGGCTTTGCCGGTACTGCTGTTGGCTGCCCCAAAACTGCCCACCAATAAATTGGCAGTAGTTGAGCCAAGATAATCACTCACCCCACTTGCAAGAATTTTTGGAACACCGGCATAACCTACGGTAGCGGTATCCGCAGATAGAGTGAAATTAGCACCAGCCTTAATGGTTGGTGTACCAGTAGAACCACTGCTGGTGCTAGCCATAGCAACACCACCACTGGTTAGGGCAGTAACAGTCATTAAATTTTGAGGTCGTACGGAAAAGGCATCGGTTGAGCAAGCATTGGTGGTGCCGTCGCTGATAATTGCCACGAGTTTCTGATAGGCCGTATTGATCGTAAAATTCGACGACTGTTTTTGTCCATTATTACTAGCGGTGAAGGTTAGCGTTTGGGTGCCACCAGATACTGCCGGTTTAGCGAGGCAGGTGGGGGTACAGGAAAACGTGCAGTCTAAACTGGAATCGCTGATGCTATCGCTATTGTCCACCAGTTTCACGGTCACTGTCTTGTTACCGGAAATTGCGTAGGTGGTCTGAATCTGGCTATTGGTAAGTGCGGCGACATTCAACGCAAAAGGAATGCCCGTCACTTTTGTATAAATGTGGCCGCTCAGATAGTTTTGCACAGCTAATGGCGGGGTGCCGTAGGCATCATCGATGGCGTTAAAACCATCGGCCGTACCGCCTGAAACGGGTACAGAATACTGGGCGCAGATACGTAGGCCACCGATCTCATGAATATTAGTATAACTACCGCTGGCCCCTGTAAAAGAAATCTGCCAATTGGTAGGAACCGGGGCCTGGGTAAATCCCAGACTGGTGGCGGTACTGTAGATGTTGGGAATATTAATAAGCGAAGCATAACCACTACCTGTATTACGATTCACGGCAACCGCCGTACTCGTTGGATAGTTACGGGCATCGACAATGATTTGATAGTAGTGTCCGGACGAGGGTGTTGTGGCGGTATGATTATCGATGGTGGGCGTTAAACTGCTGGTGCCACCAATCCAGCGGTAACCACTGCTACCCGAACCCGAACCACGTGCGCCGACCGATTGCACAATGAACCCCGCTCCACCGAGACGCCCTTCGGTTGGATTTTGGTAGTTGCCATATTCATCCAATGCCACCCCGATCCAACCGCCGGCAAAACCATCAACACCGGTGCGTTGGGCATACCCCAGCGATCCACCGTATGCCCCCGGTACAGCGGGAATCGAGAAATCGGACAGGGTTACGGCGATACCGTCGGCACCGGTACCGTTATAGGCGAAGTGCTGAAACTCAACCGAGATATAGTTACCTGCGGCAGGAAAAATTCCCGGAACGGTTGCCGCCTTGGCGTTATTAAGGCCATTGCCGGTCAGACGGAGGTAGCCGGGAATTACAATACTGGGCAAAACTCCTGTACCATCACTATTAGACAAGGCCCAGTTACCACCAGAAATTGAGGAAGGATTCAGACTGGCCCGACCAAAAGTGTCGCATAGGCAGGTCAAACCCGCTGGGGCACCTGTCGGTGCGCTACAAGAAAATGGTATGGTAACACTGTAGACCTGACCAGTGAAATTGCCATTACCAGTACCCGTGCCCCCGAGAGGAATACCACCCGCCACGATCGAATCATTATCGATTAGATTTAATCCTAGCGTTCCACTGCCCGTACCAGTATTGGCGGTAACTGTCCAGGTGGTACCGCTACCAGTCACTCCAGTAATCGATGCCCCACTAACTCCATTTGCCTGTATTAATGAGAAATCAGAAACATCAACCCCGGTGACACTCCCCAGGAAGGTAACCGTCCAGGCAACGGAAGTGGCCGGATTGGTTGGATTCGTACTGACCAGATTGATAGAACTTACCGTCGGTGGCACCGTGTAGAGCTGTCCAGTAAAAGTCCCATTACCCGTACCAGCGCCCCCCAGCGGAATACTTGCCGCCACGATGGAATCATTATCAACCAGATTCAGCCCTAGGGTTCCTCCTCCTGACCCGGTATTCGCTGTAACCGTCCAGGTGGCGCCACTACCACTTACTGCCGTAATCGTGGTGCCTGTCATTCCAGCGGTGGGCACCAATACGAAATCCGTACTATCGACCCCCGATACGCTGATGCTGAATACTACGCTCCAGGAAACCGCAGTATTGGCAGTAGTCGGATTAGTACTGGTTCGGTTGATAGTGGTTACGATAGGAATGACGGTATAATCCACGACAATTTGTATATAGTCCACTTTAACATTTACGTTACCACCACTACCCTTGGCGGCAGAGAATACCGCGCCAAAGTTTGTATTATTAATATCCGCTGGTGTCCAGGTTGTTCCCCAAAGATCGGTAACACCACCATGGGACTCCACGATATCCGAAGCGGTATACACCGTTGTCGTAGAACGATCCGTGGCACCAATAACACCAGCTTTGACAAGCCGCATGACAGCATCACGAGTATTGCCGCGATCGGTTCGATCGACACTCCGCTCTACTTTGACGGTAATGCCGTTAATGATCGCACCGGTAGGAATAGAAAAACCATAACTGGTACACTTTAGATAGTTAGTAGTGGTATTGTTAACCTGAGCCGTCGCGTAGCTATTATCACTCACTAGCGCCCTACTTGGATTAGACCACAAGGCCGTACCGATACCGGTTAGATTTGCGCAAAGTATTGGGCTAGCAGTTGCCGTTAATGCCCTGGTGGGTTTGCTGCCCAGTACTAATCCCCATACCAAAATGAAATGAACCAAGTATATCTTCCACATATTTCTTTTTTGGCCATGGTTCATAGTTGCCCCTTAAGGTAGGATTAGCGAAGACACGATAACGTGATTCACGCTCCGGATAGTTGCGTGTGATTTCCTGAGCGATGCTATCGCGGAGACAAAGCAAAGGGCCGTTCTTTGCCGGCAAATAGTGATAAAATCAGATAGTTTGCGAAGTACACACGGCTGCATGGAACAGCTACAATCCACCAACGGTACGATAATTGGTGATTTGATTGAAGCATGAGTCTCTGACACTGACTTCTGCCGCTACGCTACTCGACAAAACATTATCATGCCTAATTTACGTGATTGCACGGAATGTGACGCATAGTAGCTGAGTAGACCCCCAATCGTTTCAACGAGGCAGTTTATTCCCGGCCGTGAGTTATTCGATCAATCTTTATAATCCAGCGCTACGTAAGCGCAAGGCACTATTCTCGGCCCTGTACATGGCGCAAGGGTTGTTGATCGTGTTCGTCGGTATCCTCGCACTCTATGCCTACACCATCGACATGGAAGAAAGCCTGCGTCGGCAAGAGGCGGAGATGGGAAAGGTGTTCAACGACAGCCAAAGTCAGTTTAACCTTTTGGCAAGCAACCTAACGGGGAAGACGAAAAAACGTAATCTATCACCGGAAATAGCGACACAGGAGTCACGACTGCGTAACCGTCGCCAACTATTCCTTGTTCTTTCAGGGGGAATCTCGCACAACCATGGTTACTCTACGTATCTCCGCGCCTTTGCCCGGCAGAACTTGGAAGGACTATGGCTTACTGGATTTTCTATCGAAGGTCCGGGGGAATCCCTAAAGATCCGCGGGCGTACCCTACACGCAGAGCTAATACCACGCTATATCAACCGATTAAGTCACGAATCGGCCCTGCATGGGCAACACTTTGCAACCTTGGACATGACTCGGGGGACGACAGGAACGGCCGCACCTGAAGGGGAGCCAGCTAGGCAGCAGACCATCGACTTCACCCTTACCTCGATGGAAGGGGCGAAGCCAGAATGAAACGTTACTGGACGCTATTCAGCACCTACATCGAAGAACGTAAGCTTAGTGAGCGGATATTGATGTTCCTTGCCGCTGCGGGGGTATTGATCGCACTATTCAATACCCTTTTCCTCGAACCGTTGTTTGTACGAAGCCACGCCCTACGTGCCACGATCGCCCAGCATCAGGCCCAGATTACCGCACTTGCAAACCGAACCGGCGCTCTAATCCGGGCAGCACACGAGCCCCCCGAGACCTCAGACCAGACCCGCCTACAGGCACTCGAACAAGAACTGACACAGGTCAATGCTTCTCTGGAAGAACTGTTGCAGCGCCAAGTTCCACCCCAGAAGATGGCGTCCTTGCTCGAAGACGTACTACAACATAACCACCAAGTACGTCTGATTGCACTGAAGACGCTACCCACGACGCCGTTTAGCAACATCCCCCCCCCTCCCCCCAAGGAAAAGCGGGCGAGTAACCCTCCTTCGCCAGATCCTACCCCACCGGATCCGTCAATCTACCGACACCAGGTGGAGCTTACGATCGAGGGAAATTACGCCGATCTTTTGACATATCTCAATGAGCTTGAAAAACTGCCCTGGCAACTGTTCTGGGACAATCTACGTTTTTCGGTCGAAGATTACCCACGCGAGCGTATCACCTTGGTGCTGTATACCCTATCTACGGAACGCACTTGGTTAAGCATGTAAATCTCGAATACTCAATCTCTACGCAGTAAAATAAATTGGCGGAAACCTTTCACAGATTTCTTGTAGGCCCAGCTAACCTCGTTATAGACTGACACAACGCATATATAGCAAAGCCATTATAAAGTGATTAAACCCATGACATATTCAATTGATTTCCGTCGCAAAGTGCTCGCCATACAAGAACAAGAACAGCTCACCTACGCTGAAATCGCAAGCCGCTTTGGAATTGGGATTGCCACTTTGACGCGTTGGCGTTCACGCCTGGAGCCAAAACTAACTCGAGACAAACCCGCCACGAAAATTAATAGGGAATCGCTGGCGCGTGATGCTGAAATGCACCCTGACGCCTATCAATTCGAGCGAGCTAAACGTTTAGGGGTGAGTAGGAGCGGCATTGGTCAAGCATTAAAACGCATGAGAATCAGCTATAAGAAAAAAACACTATCACACCCAAAAGCAAATGAAGAGAACAGGGCACTGGTCTACTAACCTGCGCGTTGGTTAGGGGACAAGCAAGTAAAAATAATCTATTATTAGTCCAACCAAAAAATAAGACATGAAATTGCTAAAATTATGAAAAATTCTGATGGACGTTCTCTCGATCACTCTACCCTTGAGTATATAAGGCTTCAAGCAGTAAAAGCTGTACGTAAAGGAATGTCTCCTAGGGAGGTGGGCGAGATTTTCGGTATGCACCGATCGAAGGTGTACGAATGGGTGAAGAAGGCAAAAGAGATGGGTCTAGCTACGTTAAATGCGAAACCTGTCCCTGGAAGAAAATCCTTCATCAATAGACTTGCCCCTAAATAACTTTTCTTATATTTTTCAATCCGTTACTCAAGATTGACGAAGATTCTAAGTTATTTATCAGGGGGTTGGGATTGATTATTTCTGCAATAGCCCCATATATAAATTAATACGGATAAATTTAGGAATTTTCCCATGAAAACGCTTCCATTCACTATTCGCAATGAACGCCAATTTATAGCTCTGACAGGGGTATCCCAAGAAGTCTTTGATATTCTCTTATTAGAGTTTACAAAATGTTTGGATCTATCCCGAAAGCTTCAGGACAGAAAGCGACAAATCCCTCGGAGTAGAAAGCCGGGTGGTGGCCGCAAAGGATCCTTATCTACTCCAGAACAGAAACTTTTCTTTACCCTTTTCTACTTAAAGAATTACCCCACCTATGATGTATTGGGTGCTCTATTCGATCTAAGTTCAACAAAAGCAGGTGAGAATATAAATAAATTGCTTCCAATTTTAAAAAATGCGCAACAACACCTGCACGTTTTACCTCATCGTCATTTAGATTCAAGAAGTAATATTGCGCAGAACGCTAAAAATGTTACAAAAATTATTATTGACGCCACTGAAAAGCCTGTTTGTCGGCCCCCATCATGCTCGAAAACAAAAACGCTATTACAGCGGTATAAAGATGCCGTCATACCCTAAAAAACACAGTAATCACTGATTCAAATTTAGGGATTTCTGTAATTGGTCCAACCGCGCCCGGCAGTCGACATGATTACTCTTTATTGAAAGAAGAGTTAGATTCAAAACAACCGGGGCTCTCTTCTATTGAGGTTTGGGTTGATTTTGGGTATCAGGGAATTAAAGATTTGTACCCCACTTTCAAGGATATCCATATTCCACACAAGAAGCCAAGAAAGTCGAAAAATAATCCAGATCCCACTCTGACCCCTAAACAAAAAAAGGAAAATCGAGTAGTTAGCCGAGTTCGTGTCGCTGTAGAACATTTGATTGGGGATATGAAAAACTTTCAAATTTTAACCATTAAATTCCGAAACAGAATAAGGAACATGGGCGATCAGGTCATTTTATTGGTCGCAGGCCTTTGCAACCTAAGGAATCATTATATTGTTCAATAGGTTACCTTTTGATATTTAGGGGCATATCTAATACATTGCTGTTTGCTTCGTGGATTATCTTGGAGTCATCAGGAATCTCTGAGTTCAGAGGGATCAAAATTAGCAGAAAGGGCGGATGCTCCCCACATCTATGCAGAAAAATAGTCGCGACTTCAGCGCAATTAAACAAAGGCACCTAACAAACCTGATCCAGCCAAGGCTAGATGCTGCGAGAACATCCCTAAGCAAATTTGTGATTTGCACTGATTTGTAGGTTTTAATCGATACATCTACGGTACAATGCACATCTGTGGCCTAATGGATGGCAGTTCGGGTTACCTTATAAAAATATTGTTGGCGCCTTCCATGAACGTTTTGATTTCACTAACTACCATTTATGTTATTGGCTTATTACTGGTTGGGCATACCGCTCAAGGGGAGAACCTACCCGACCCTACCCGCCCCGCAGTTGGAGCACCCGTTGAGGTTGAAAGTGGCACAAGCACTCCCAATGCGCCGACACTCCAGTCGATCCTGATTGGTCCGGGTGGACGCTGGGCGATCATCAATGGCCGTACCGTTGCAGTAGGCGACGCTGTAGGTGAAGCGCGACTGGTCCGCATCGATCCTGATGCAGTAACGTTGATACATAACGATACGCAGGAGACCCTCAAATTGTTCCCAAGTGTCGATGTCCGCTGGTTGTCCAAACACACGGGAAAGCCATGACGAAACGAGGGTGTCTGTGGTGGCTACGGGGATACGCGCTGCTCCTAATCGGGATGCTGATCGCGTGTACCCCGCTAGACGACAGACGAAACGCCTTAACCGACCAGATCCAGCACGAACTAGCGATGGCGGCGGTAAAGGGTCCTGATGCGTCACATGCTGCCGTGGAAAATGCACTGCCGCCCCCTCCTCTACACGTCCCGCTACCGGCAAGTCGCCCGGAATCAGTGCAACGCTTCAACCTCACCGTCAATAACGCCCCAGCGAGCGAACTCTTCGTTGGCCTCGCGGCCGGCACCCCCTATAGCATTCTGCTTCATCCCGAGGTCGCAGGAACACTCTCGGTTAGCCTCAAGAACGTGACGCTGTTCGAGACCCTAGATGCGCTACGTGACCTCTATGGTTACGATTATCGGGTAACGGGTAACCGTATTTTCGTGCTACCACTAACCCTGCAGACCCGGGTATTTCGTGTTAACTATCTAATTGGAAACCGTAAAGGTCTATCGGACCTGCGTGTAATTTCGGGGTCGGTAAGTGATGTTGCCCCGGTAGCCAACACTGGCCAACAGGTAGGGTCATCCACTACTACCACCAACACTGGTTCAAATACTACGCGGGGGCAAGAGAACAGCCATATCACCACTACCTCGAACAGTGATTTCTGGACTGACCTTAGCCGCTCCCTTATCGATTTGGTTGGCCACGAGCCTGGCCGCAACGTAATTACTAATCCACAATCCGGTATCGTAGTGGTGCGGGCCATGCCGTCTGAATTACGCGATGTTGCCGATTTCCTACGAGCAATGGAACTCTCGGTGGAACGCCAAGTGATTCTGGAGGCGAAGATTATCAATGTAAGTCTGAAAGATGATTATCAGGCAGGCATCAACTGGGCGGGTGTCGCCAACTCTGACAATTCCTCATTGGTAGCGGGACGTTCCTCCAGCAGCTTCACCGCCAATAGTACAGGGGCGACAATTAAGACCGAAAATTCAACGCTGGATAGTAGCGGGGTTACCATCGGCGGCGGGTTATTCGGCATTGCCTTTGTCCATAAGGGTTTCAGCGCCCTACTGGAATTCCTTCAAACTCAGGGAAATATCCAGGTACTGTCCAGCCCCCGCATTGCCACACTCAATAACCAGAAGGCGGTGCTTAAGGTGGGTACCGACGAATTCTTCGTCACCGGGGTTAGCTCTACAACCGTTAGTGGCGGCACAACCTCCGCAACCACACCCAACGTTACGTTGCAACCATTCTTCTCCGGTATCACTCTCGATGTAACCCCGCAGATTGACCAAGAAAATAACATCATCCTCCATATCCACCCCTCAGTGAGCGATGTCTCTCAGGCAAGTCAGCGCATCGATCTCGGCAACAACGGGGTGCTGAATCTACCACTCGCCAAGAGTAACGTGAGTGAGACCGACAGTATCATCCGTACTCACGATGGTCAGATCGTGGCCCTTGGCGGATTGATGACACAAACAGTGAGCGACGACCGTACCCAATTACCAGGACTCGGCGACCTACCGGTCGTCGGTGGTTTGTTTCGCAATACTAATCAGTCGCTTGTCAAAAAGGAGTTGGTGATCCTGCTTAAAGCCAGCGTGGTACAAGATGGCGCCGCCTGGAACCAAGCGGCACGGAGCTACCAACAAGCCTTCGAGCGCGAAACAATCGTGCCGACCTCAACACCAGCGGTTCTTCCCTGAAGTCGAAGAGGTTAAGTAATCCAAGTTGTTAGCTATGGCCCAGTTCAACCATCATTCCGGCAGAGGTTGCAGGGATCCAGATACCATGGATGGCTTGACCGGTAACTCACGCCCCTGCGTACTGAATTCAGGCAATTCCTGCCGGAATGACAAATAGATAGCAACTTGAGTTAATTAACCCAAGTTGCTACCTACATTGAGTAATTCTTTGATCGCCCTCCCCCCAACCCCCTCCCGCAGGGAGGGGGAGAAAACAACGCCAGCCATTGATATTGGCCACTAGAGCTGAATATCTTCACTCCCCCTCCCAACGGGAGGAGGTTGGGGTGAGGGCGATTAAAAAACTACTTGTCTGGAAAGAATTATGGCCTGAAACCGTAAGTGGCAACTTGGGTTAATTAAGATAACGATCGTTTCCCTTGGGATTATTTTTTTAGTCTTTGTGAGGTTATAGGTTACTTATTGGTTGCTTTTCTCCTGAGCGGTTACGGTTATGTACAAAACTCATTTTGGTCTGCTCGAAGACCCTTTTAGTATTACCCCAGATACCAATTTCCTCATTCCCACTCAGGGCTATCAAGAGGCATTTAACACCTTATCGATTGCCGTGCAAAATGGTGCGGGTTTTATCAAGATCACGGGAGAAGTAGGCACCGGTAAAACGCTGCTGTGCCGCAAATTTCTCTCGGACCTTGGCCCCGAATACGTTACCGCCTATATTCACAGTCCTTATTTGGAGCCGCAAACGCTGTTATTGGCGCTTGCTGATGAATTAGCGGTCCCGCTGCCTGATTCCGGGGTCAACAACAACCAGCATCTCTTACTCAAATTGCTCACTCAGGCCCTGTCTGAGATCGCCTACCAGGGTAAGCGTGCAGTGTTGTGTATTGATGAAGCTCAGGCGATGCCACTCCTGAGCCTGGAGGCATTGCGACTGCTCTCCAATCTGGAGACCGAAAGATACAAACTTCTACAAGTGGTGCTATTCGGTCAACCGGAACTCGATGGGAAGTTGTCTCACAAATCGGTACGCCAACTATTGCAGCGCATCATTTTTCAGTATCACTTGATGCCACTTGCGTATGACGAGGTCGGACACTACCTCTCTCATCGCCTTAGCGTGGCCGGCTACCGGGGAGGACCATTGTTTCTTTCGGATGCAGTAGACGTGTTGTATCGTGCCACCCGAGGTACGCCACGCCTAATCAATATTCTGGCGCACAAGTCGCTCCTGTTGGCCTACGGCGAGGGAAGTAACCAGGTGACGAAGAGCCACATTTTAGCTGCAGTTGCCGACACACCTGCGGCGAGACAACCATTTTGGCGTTTTTGGGGACACCTGCCGTGAGCATTATCAATCGCACGTTGCAGGCTCTGGAACAGCGTCAGCGTGGCCAATCCAGCCCCCCTCCCCCACCAGAAAAGACAGGTTTTCTCTCCAGGGTGGCGCCTTTGGTGGCGCCTTCGCGACGCTTGATACTATTTCTCGCTGTGTTGTTGGCGGCGTTGACCATCATTGCGTTGGACTGGTTGCAACCACCAGCGGTGGTGTCGACGATACCTAATGATGCAGTGGTTTCGGTCGCACCTCCCCCTGCGATAGCCAGCCAAGATCCCGCCGCCACCAGCCAGAATCCTGTCACTACGGTGACTCCTCCGCCTCAAGTGGTTTCTCAGCCAGCGCAACCCTCGACGCCGCCTGCCGCGATAGAGCTCCCTGCCACAGTCGCCACGGAGGCAGATGCCGTAACCCCGCCTCAGACCACGACCATTGCAACCGTGGTGGCGACGCCAAAATTTGTCATCGCTAAGTCCAAGATTTCCACCACCCCGACTATCAACGCCCCTCCTGGACCAGCATCAAGCATTTTTTCCCAGGCTCGGCGGACAGAACCAGAACCTTCGAAGCAAACCAAGCACGAGTCGGAAGACAGTGCACAGCATGCTACGCAACCAACCCAAGACCAGGATGCCGCCCCCCTCCACGCCAAGAAAACCAACCCATCGCCCCTCCCACCGTCCAACGGTAGGGAAAGTGCCAAATTATTCACCGCAAAAACAGCGCCTTCTAACGCGAATGGGTTAGCGGATCGTAGTAATTGGCTCCGCACCCAGGACCCACACGCCTATACGTTGCAATTGTTGAGTTCTAGCACGGGGTTGGAAGAATTACGAAGATTCGCACGTAAGCATGGCAATATCGCTGAGCTTGGTTTTTTCCGTAGCCAACGCCAGGGCCATGAACTATTCAGCATCGTATACGGTATTTACCCCGATAAGGCCCAGGCTGAAGCGGCGGCACAACGCATTACTGCTCAATGGCCAGATGTTGCAAAGCCCTGGATACGCACGATTAGATCAATTCAGATTCAAATGGAGACATCGGCAGAGTTAGAACCACCGTCGGCAGAACCATCATCGGTCGGGCAAGATACCCCACGTATTACCCAGCCCACTCGGTCCGTCACGATTGGCAATACATCCAAGCTACGCCGCGAATCTGTAGCGAAACACATCGCCGATCCAACAAACGCAGACCTACCTCCCTTTACCAAATCGATTGCTTTGCCATATCGTGTTGATGACTATTACAAGACCGCGCTATTGGCGCTACGACAGGGACGGGGCAATGAGGCTCAAGAAGGATTTGAGCAAATACTACGGCTTGATCCACGTCACCACAATGCACGACTCTCGCTCGCTAATCTCGCGCTGGAGCATAATGATCAACCACGAGCCGAGCAGGTACTCCGCGAGGGTTTGCAGCTCGATACCCAGGCGGCCGTACTAGCCTTTCCTCTGGCACGGATTATGATCGAACGTGGCGATCTGCATGATGGTATTGAGATACTACGTAATGCACTACCAGGGGCGGGAGGGGATCCCAACTATTACGCCTTCATTGGTGCCCTGGAGCAGCGCACAGGTAATCATCGTGCGGCTGTCGGGCAATACCGTATGGCCCTACGTTATCATCCCGGTAATGCTACCTGGTTGATGGGACTGGGTATTTCTCTTGCTGCAGAACACCATAACGCGGAGGCGCACCAAACTTTCCGTGCCGCACTGAATAGCGGAGATTTAAACACTGATCTGCGTAGCTACGTCGAGCAACAGTTACAGGCATTGGACACTGCTTCCGCGCTTGCGGACGCAGCAATGGCTGAAGGTCCAAGATAGAATTCAAGGCAACTATTGGAATAGCTACCTGACAAATTCTTCACCGTAGCGAGTTCTGGTAGATGCGTCTGCGGAAGCAGATAATTTCTGATCTACCTGGTGGTATTCGCTCTGTCGATTTCTTGGGAAATTGACCCCTTTCACTAACGAAGCCGACCACGTTTTGCTTGTTCACGGTCGAGGAATGCGACAAAACTATTGACTTGTTTCTGCGCGTCGCGAGAAATTTCGGTAAAACGCGCCCCCATGGTCATACCAAAGCTACCACGGCGCACGAAACACACCTTCAGCCCACAGTAGATCGTCTTACCGTCGGGAAACGTAATCGTACTACGGGGGATCTGGAGGCCACTCTCTAGGACTTGAGTCCAGCTTGTGAAAGAGACCCCGATCCCGCCCATTGAAACGTCACGGATACGACCACGCATCATAGCTACGCTAGGAATAGAGAAAGTCACGGTGGCCTGCTGGCTAGGCACGATAGGCGCACGGAAATTGGAACGGCGCTGATAAACATGCACAAACCGTGGGGGCGGAGCCTGGTAATAGACTAATCCTTTCTCGTCACTGCCCGAACTGGATACCTCCGCCTGAAATTTGATCGCCACACCGTCCAAACGTGTCTCTATCGAGCAGCGTCGCTCCTTGAGCAAAAGACGATGATCCTCGGCAGAGGGTAATTCGTCGAATTGCCAGGTGCGGTTTGCGGTGTCCACGGAAATAATCGCGCTGCTCCACGGATTGGACTTCTCTTTGATTCGAACATGGATGAGGGCGTGATGTTGGCGGATGCGATCGAGTATGCGTAGGACCGGTCCATCACCAGTAACTTCTTGATAATCTGACATAAAGGGATCGAGGAAGCAGAGAAAAGTGAGTCGCTAAAGCATCATCTCCGAGCGTGTTATTGTCAAGGGGCGATGATTTTGCGTCACCCGAAATGGTGCTGGTGGCTACCATCATCTGTTTGCAGGTCTCTGCTATCCTGAACCGGTTTTTGCGTTATCAAACCAAGGCCGGGTGAGCAGACGTTTTTTATATGCCACTTTGAAACTGTGTGTTAGCGCAAGGATAAACGATCCCCAGGGCACCAAATTCGTACCGCCGCCCATATTTTGTAACTAATTGATCGTAAAGAGATGTAGTGTGACATTGTCCAGTTACCCAGCGATCCCAGACACTCGTGGAAGCCATCATCGAGGGAGCAAGGGTTTTACGCTACTCGAAATGGTCGTGGTAATTACCGTCATCAGTGTACTAGGGGTCGTTATTCTGGAACGATTCTTGCGTTACCGGGAAATGGCCGAGATGACGGCGATGGAGCAGGTTGCGGGGATCGTGCGGAGCGCGATGGTGTTGCGCGTCTCCTCCCTGTTAGTACACCACCAGATGAGCCGGATTGAGGCAATGCCTCAGGAAAATCCGATGAAATGGCTCGCTGAGAAGCCCAGTAATTATCAAGGAGAACGCTACGATCCGGATCCGCACGAGTTAGTCGCAGGCTCGTGGTATTACGATCTAAAAAACTCGGAACTGGTTTATCTTCCTGATTGGGGGCGTTACTTCATTCCTGGCCCGGATGGTCAGAAATGGATACGATTCAAGGTGGAGTTGGTGTATACCGATATCGAAGACGCTACACAACCAGAGGATAACGTTGATAAAGAAGGCGAGGCCAAAAAGACCGAGGAAGAGCATAGGAATAGGATCGCTGGAGTTGTCTTGAACCTCACCCGTCCATATCAATGGTTTTGACTTGCAAATGGAAATTCTAGGACAATGCGGTCATGCGTCCCTCTCGTGTTAGGTTGATGTATAGTAGAGGTGTGAAATTTTTCGTGTGGCCATAAATTGCATCTAAGATGTGTGTCCATTTTCCTTTGGATACGACGAAAGTGTTCGTTTCTACTTTTCTGTGCAATAAAACAAGACAAGTCGCATAAAAGTATGCACTTTATGGTAATTAAGTAATGTTTTTTGTTTTGCGTATGAGAGGCGTGACGTATCTTTGATTGTTGGTCGTACCTTATTGCCGTGCGATGGGTTTGGTGATGGTGATGGTGATGGTGTATTCCAACAGACTCAGCAATCTAACTTGATACCTGTTGGTTTGAACAAAAACGAGGGCAGATGCCCTCTTACATCTACAAGAGGTTAACGAGGTTTGTATGCGTAAAGAAGCTGGTTTTACGTTAATTGAATTGATTATGGTGATCGTGATTTTAGCGGTCCTGGCGGTTACCGCATTGCCGAAGTTTTTCAACTTGAAAACGGATGCAGAGGCATCAGCATTAGCGGGTGTGGCAGGATCCCTGAGTGCAGCGTCATCAATTAACTATGCGGCGCGAAGCCTCAGTACCGCAAATGGGACAGCGATCGGTAGCTGCCAAGCCGTGGCAAACGCCTTGGTTGAAGGTGCATTACCTAGCGGCTATTCCATAAGTACGTTAACGTTAACAATTTCTGATGGAAGTACCAAGTCCTGCAAACTTACTGGTCCTAATGGAACTGCACACTTCACTGCCATTAAGACTAGCTAAATTTTGTAAGTTTCATGCTGCCTTGATATGTTCTGTGTTGATTATGTTGATGTGGCTACCTACAAGCCGCGACAAATGTGAACATTGAAGACACCACGCCAACGGCGTGTTGGTATGCCAAACTGACATACCAACACGCCGTTGGCGTGTGTTGCGGCTAAGCGGGTAGCCAGCTATTTAAGTCACCAGGTTTCCTTTTTATGCGTTCTGTCAACATCCCGCCGTACGCCTTGACCATCCTCCAATGGTTGTTTCTTGCCCTCCTCGCTACTCTTGCCTACCTACCTGGACTGGACGGAAGCTTTACCTTCGATGACATTAGCAACATTGTCTTCAATCCGAAGATACATGCAACCGATCTCTTCTCCACCCTCGATGCATTACACTCACCGTTTTCTTCTAACCGTCCTCTGGCCATGCTCAGCTTTGCCCTGAATCATTGGCGGGGTGGATTGGATAGTTCCGGTTATCACTTAGTTAATCTGTTACTACACATCGCTAATGCTGTTCTCCTACTACGGTTGAGCGAGCTATTACTTAATAGTGTTCCCAGCGATGGCGCCAATGTCCTATACCAAAAACGGCAAGTAGCTTTTTGGGGAACCGTGCTGTGGATGTTAAACCCGGTTCAGGTTCATGCGGTAACCTATGTTGTTCAACGGATGACGGTACTCGCCACGAGTTTCTATCTATTGGCGCTGATTGCCTATGTATCCCATCGCCAAGGTCGTCTCACGCTACGTGCCACGGTAGTAGCAATTGCTCTTTGTTTCTTTCTGGGTATGGCGAGCAAAGAGATCGTGGCCACTCTGCCCTTTGCGCTGTTGCTAGTGGAGATCATTTTTTTTGATGGCCTTTCGCGCCAAATAGTTATTTGGCTTGGTGGCAGTGCGTTAGCTATATTCGCAGTACTTGCTTGGCTTTATCTTCCGAATCAGTGGGCAGGGCTCTTTATTACTCTGCCAGATCGTAATTTCTCACCATGGGAACGGGTGCTAACTGAAGCGCGAGTACTTTGGTATTACCTATCGCTGCTCTCTTTTCCATTACCAGGGCGCTTATTGGTTAGTTACGAGAATTATCCGTTGTCTCATTCTTTGCTTAATCCTCCCACTACCTTATTGGCTATCGTGGGTCTGATGGGGCTTGGGGTCGGTACATGGCAACTACGCCGTAGGACTCCATTCTTGGCATTTTCCTTACTCTTCTTTCTATTGGCATCTTCCTTAGAAGCCTCTTTTGTCAATATCGAAATCGCCTTTCTCCATCGCATCTATCTTCCCTCGCTTTTTCTGACAATCGGTCTGTTGGCCGCCGTACCGCTACGTTTTGCTACGCGAATTATGCCGCTTTTATTATTGCTGACGGTGGCATTAGCCATAGGTACGCAACAACGCAACGAAAGCTGGGTCACCGAGGCCGGCTTGTGGCAGGGAGATTTACGTAACGGCGATAAAACGACACGAACTATTCTTAATCTGGCAATTGGGCTCGGTGATATTGGGCGGGCTGCAGAAGCGATACCACTATTAGAGCAAACCCTCTCCCAGACCAATGATCCAGGGAGTCGGTTGCGGACCCTGCTGTTATTGGGACGCTCTAATTATTACACTGGCCATTGCGATCGAGCGCTTCCTTTTCTGGAGAGGCTACACCAAGAATTTGGCAGTTGGACCGAGGCTCGTTTTTTTGAAGGAATCTGTCTACTAGAAGAAGGACGGAATGACGAGGCAAGCACAATTGCGAATGAACAGATTACCGACCGACTTGGTCACTATTATGGTATCGTGTTACAGGCGCAACTTGCACAACGTGCCGGCGATCATGTCCAAGCGCGGACCCTACTTACCGAGGCATTGGTCACTCTCCCGCAAAAACAACTAAGTATCCGTACCCTGTTGCGCCTCCATCTCGCTAATCTCGAACTGTCGGAGAAACAACCACAGGCGGCCTATCAACTCTATCTTCAGATTATCGAGGACACCCCCGATAACTATTTCGCTTGGACCCAGATCTACCATATGCAGATGGCGGCAAACGATCGCGAACACGCCGCGAAGATCAGAATTTTTCTGGAGTCACGGGGGATAAAGATCGAGAAGGAAAGATAATCCTACGAATTGTCACCGGTTCGTGATTACACAGCTTTTGTCAGTCGCATAAAAATTTGGTTATCTCCTCCATGACAGCAGATTCCCAATACCAAGCAAACGCTGACCTTTATATGAAAGTCGTTCGAGCGCATGAGATAATCACTAGCTTGGTTCCCTAGCCCCTTGCTCCCCTCTTCAGGTCATCCCCATGCCCACCCTTATTGATATTGCTAAAGACTTGGCCGACGCTGTTGAGGACATGACCTTTTCCGCACCAGTGAGCTACGTCTACAACCCATTGCGCTACGCATGGGCGCCACACGCCGAATATCTAACACGCTTTGGTGAGGGACGAAAAAACGTGATACTGCTAGGGATGAATCCTGGTCCCTTTGGTATGGCCCAAACCGGCGTACCCTTCGGTGAGGTGGATTTGGTGCGTGGCTGGTTAGGCATCGAGGCCCCCGTAGAGCGGCCACGACATGAGCACCCCAAGCGACCGGTGGATGGCTTCGCTTGTCGTCGCCACGAGGTAAGCGGCCAGCGGCTATGGGGCTGGGCACGAGAACGTTGCAAAACACCGGAACGATTCTTCGCGGATTTCTTCGTGGTGAACTATTGTCCCCTGGTATTCATGGAGGAATCAGGACGCAATCACACACCAGACAAGCTCCCAACCGCAGAACGCACGGCGCTGTTCGCGTTGTGCGATCGCGCACTCGCCGCTACGGTGGAGACTCTGGGAGTACAACAGGTAATCGGGGTGGGACGTTTCGCGGAGGGTCGTGCGAGCGTGGCATTGGCAGGCCGACCAGTAACCGTGGGCGTGGTACCGCATCCAAGTCCAGCCAATCCCGCCGCCAATCAGGGGTGGGCACGATTAATGGATGCACGTTTGACCGAATTAGGAATTCCGTGTGGCGCCTTACGTTGACCTAACCTACGCTACGACAAAAACATTCTATAATTCTGTCAGTTACAAAAAGTAATGCTGTTGTTTTACGAGCGTAGTGCGTATTTTTATTCTCAATTACTTGAGGTTAAAGTGATAGCTGCACACCCAATTGAGGGATGGATTCAACCTTGAAGTGCAACGGACAAGAAAAGAAACTCCCCGCCAAAAAATAGCCACATTAATTCCACGGTCCCTTGACACCGCAAGGATTCATCCAACACAGGAGTCACTCAATCGACTATTAATTCAAAAGTTGCACTCCGAGTTTGAATCCGCGCGACCGCATATTTCAAAAATTTTCCCAGGCCGATTCGTCCGATACCCGGCAGAAGGAGGCACCGGACTGGGGCTCGCCATCTCCAAGGAATTGGTGGAACGCATGGGGGGCAGAGTTGGGTTCGAGTCAGTGGAGCATGAGGGCACGACCTTCTGGGTTGAATTACCCATGCTCCAATCTACTGAAGCGGATCAGGACACCGTGGTGGTGCGGTAAGGTGTAGGAAATCAAACCACGCCAAGCCAAGTATGACAGCGGCACGGTATCACTCATATTTCTAATATTCAATGGGTTAAGTTGGAAGACGAAGTGGTTACACCCAAGGCGGGTCGCCATACCCACGGAATAGGCCGATTCTTCTCCTCCATCCGGATTTCCATTGACGCCATCGTTAGGCAAGTAGCCTCGCTTGGCTGCGTCACCTCGCCTTTGCCCGTAGTGTAATGGCGAAGGTATTGGAGTTGTCTTTATTTTCCATCAATCCAAATCCGCCGCCAGGGAGGCGCAAATGACCTCGGGGATCGGATCAAGGGCGTAACAATAGTGAGAGTGATCGATTCCCAACGCAAGGGCCGCCCCAGTTTTGACCGCCGTAATCATCAACGGCGTCAGATCAAAACGTAGAAAATGTACCGCAGAGGTTTTTCGCTCCGTTCCACGCGGCACATCCTCATCCGCGATGGCATATACCACCTCGCAACCAGCGACACGTACCCAGACTCGATGCTCGATATTAATCAACCGCTCCAAATTACGGCGCCGTTCCTCAGCGTCTGGATATTCAATGAAAAAGGTGGCCCGCCAATCACTCCCCTCTGGGATTAAAGAATTGTAGGTATCCAACTCCCCTTGGATTTCTTCAGGTCGGTAGAGACGCTCTACCCGCAGCATCTCTTGGACCTGATACTGCATGGTGAGACGATCTTCAAATTGAACAGTAGCGTTAGGACCTATCGGAACCAATCGCGTTTTTTTGTGGACAATAACCCGTTCCCTAAAAGCAGGACGAGCCACGACATACTGTTCCAAAGAAAAGAGATCGGTGCGGATTAATTTTTTCAAGGAGATATTTAAATTCAGAGTCCGTAGGCCATGCGTAACAGAGTTATCGGGGCAACCGGTGGTTTGCCGCCACCCAAACCTTTTTCGATCTGGCAGCCAGCCATTGGACAATCGCTGCCATACCAATCTGCCTCCAATTTTGCTACACGACTGATTAACGGCCTAGCAATCTTCATGGAAATCTCATGAAACTCACGTTTAATCGCATAGGTACCATCGTGACCTGAGCAACGTTCCACAACCTCCACGTCAGTGTGAGGAACCAGCATAAGACAATCACGAGTCTTCAAGCCGAGATTCTGAACACGTAGATGGCAAGGTATATGGTAAGCCACCTTTCCTAATGGCTTTTTAAAATCGGTATTCAGTAATTTATCCTTGTGACGTAGCATTAGATACTCGAAGGGGTCAAACATGGCGGTTTTGACTTTGGCGACCTCCGGGTCATCAGGAAACATCAAGGGTAGTTCCTGCTTAAACATCAGCACACAAGAAGGGATCGGGGCCACGATATCCCAACCTGCATCCACCAACGCGGCAAGGCGAGGGATATTATATTCCTTAGCGGCAACCACCCCAATCAAATCACCAAGTTCCAATTTCGGCATTCCGCAACAACGACTATCTTCCATGAATTGCACCGGGATCCCGTTATGTTCGAAGACTTTTACCAGATCTTCACCCACCGTGGGTTCGTTATAATTTCCATAGCAAGTACCAAACAGGATCACTTTACCCTTGTTCGTCGTTCCAGGTCGAACCTCCATTGAAGCGGGCGCGCTATGTTTTCTCAACCGGTGGGCCAATGTATTACTATGATATCTTGGTAAAACGGCATCTGGATGGATTTCTAGCGCATTATCCAGAAGTTTACGTCCGGTAGCGGAACAATTGACCGTATTGACTAGCGCACTGACCACCGGAATACTTGCAAATTTGCCTACCAGATCCGTTCGAGTAATCAGACGATCCCGCAATCGAGTTCCACCTTTACGAAACTTCACCACTTTGGCGCGCAGCATTAGATGCGGAAAGTCAAGTTCAAGGGGATGTGGTGCGATATACGGGCATTTGATCAGATAGCACACGTCGCACAGGTAGCAATGTTCTACGACCTGCCAATGGACGGTACGTTCTAAACCCTCCACGTCGCCATCCTCGCTATCATCGATCGCATCGAATAACGTCGGAAAGGCATGGCACAGACTAAAACAACGCCGACAACCATTACAAACATCAAAAACCCGTTCCAGTTCTGCGAAAAGCGCACCCTCATCGTAGAAATCTGGGTTGTGCCAATCCAACGGATGGCGAGAAGGGGCCTCCAAACCACCTTCGTGGGTCTGCTCTTCACTGGATGCGGACATATCTACTCCAAATTGTAGCTACCAACAGGACCGAATTTTTAACAACTCAAGCGGCCACCAAATAGGCCGCTCAGTCGTCATTCCGGCAGGGACTACCGAAATGATGATTGAATTGGGTCACAGGTAACAACTTGGTTTTCAATAAATCGATGGGATACTAACAAATCAATAATCGTTGACACTCTACTCTGCGACTCTTTTCATTTCATGAGGAGGGCGCGAGGTAAACGATTATCTTTATTCCAAGTTATCCAACGCTCTTTGAAAACGGTTGGCATGAGAGCGTTCGGCCTTGGCAAGGGTTTCGAACCAATCGGCAATCTCTTCAAAACCTTCATCGCGGGCAGACTTTGCCATGCCGGGATACATATCGGCATATTCATAGGTCTCACCAGCAATGGCCGCCCGCAGATTATCCACCGTTCCCCCAATCGGCATACCCGTCGCAGGATCACCAACCTCTTCCAGATATTCCAGATGACCGTGGGCATGGCCGGTCTCACCCTCAGCGGTCGAGCGAAATACTACAGATACGTCGTTGTAGCCCTCGATATCTGCCTTCGTCGCGAAATACAGATAACGACGATTGGCCTGAGCTTCCTCCGCAAAGGCCACCTTCAAATTTTCATAGGTTTTACTACCCTTCAGACTCATAAATAACTCTCCCTAAAATTTTAGGTGACTTAGTGACCACGTCTATATTACGATTTACTTGGACTTAGTCTAAAAGGATGAAAAAGTCTATAGTTCTCATCCTTTTGCTGTCAATAATCATTTCTGAGCGGGTAGATTCAATAATCCCCACATTGACCCTCGGCTCCCCCCTGGTTTAGCGTAACACTCCATCCCATCTCATCGACCACCCTCCCATGACCCTACCCACCGCCCCCCCCAATTTTGAACAAACCCTCAAAACCCTGGAGACTCTCGTAGAACGCATGGAGCGCGGGGAACTCAGCCTCGAGCAATCGCTTCAGGATTTTGAACAGGGTGTCGAGCTAGTCCGCACCTGTCGCAACGCCCTGGACACAGCTGAGCAACGAGTCCAAATTTTGATCGAGAAGGAGGGCGCACTCACGCTAGTGGACACAGATTTTGAGGCGCAACGCCATGGCAATTGATCTTTCGGTGGTAGATAGCTTTGTTGCTCACTGTCAGATCCGGGTCGAGAGCACGCTCCAGCATTGGCTCCCTCCTCCCCAGACCGCCCCCACGGAACTGCACCAAGCCATGCGCTACGCGGTCCTCGGAGGTGGTAAGCGGGTACGTCCGCTGTTGGCCTACGCTACCGGTCGTACTTTAGGGGTCTCCGTTGAAACCTTGGACGCTGCCGCCTGTGCCGTCGAGCTAATCCACGCCTATTCCCTGGTCCATGACGACCTACCGTTGATGGACAACGACGATTTACGCCGTGGTAAGCCCACTTGTCACCGGGCCTACAGTGAAGTCACCGCACTGTTGGCGGGAGATGCCCTACAGACCCTGGCCTTCTATGTCCTGGCCCATGCACCCCAGGCACCCGGCGAGAATCGCCTACGCATAGTCGAGACCCTGGCCCTTGCTGCAGGTTCGCGCGGCATGGCCGGCGGTCAGGCCATGGACCTATCTGCCGAGGGACAGGACCTCACCCTGCCCGAATTGGAACTCATTCATATCCATAAAACCGGCGCGCTCATCCGCGCCAGTGTACTATCTGGCCTCTATGCCGGTTCATCTGTTAATACCCAATACCATGAGCGACTCGACCACTATGCCAAATGCATCGGGCTCGCCTTTCAGATCCAGGATGATGTGCTAGATGTCGAGGGAGATACCAAGACCCTCGGAAAACGACAAGGGGCCGATGCCGCCCTTGAAAAGTCTACCTATCCAGCCATCATGGGTCTTGCCGCAGCTAAAAAACGGGCAGCCGAACTCCATGAGGATGCACTGGAAAGTCTCGCCACCTTCGATAGCTCTGCCGACGTGTTACGCTGGCTTGCCAATTACATCGTGCGTCGCCGCCATTGAGAGAAATGGATGAGGTCGTCATTTCAGGTGATTTTCTTCTATCCCTGTCACCTCCCCCACCATAAGGGAGAGGATTTGTGCCGACACCGCATTCAATCTCCGGGAAGAAATGAGTTGGAATAGTTTCATTCCCGGTCTATATACTAGACATTACTGGAGAGTGGTAACCGTATTCTTCTCGCCTTGAGCAGAAGTGTAACCATTCACTCCCATCTTCCCGTTGGAAGGCGGTGAGGTTTCCCAGGGTGTCTACTGAAACTCTAACAACCTAAGGATTCCGCCCATGACTCCCACAAAACAGCCCAACGAACACCTGCTTCACGGTTATAACCGCATGATAGAGCGGGTTAAAACGGTCCTGGATCACAGCGCAAAAAGGGAGGGTATTGCCCCCTCTCTGGCTCATGCCATCGCGGCTGGCAAGGATACGGCGGTAACGCTTCAGGAACTTTCCCGAGAAGAAGCGGAGCGTATTGGAAAATTCCTACGTCGTGATATTGAAGACGCAGCGGAATATCTCGCCACCTCCCAGGGTGACTTGGCGAATTGGATGCGGTTCGATCTGGAACTCATTGAAGAACGCCTGGCAGAGGCATTTCTCAGCGTGGCAGATCGGACTCGTGTGGAACTTTCTCAACTGGCCGAAGATGCCCGCCACGCCGACGAATATCTCACCGATGAGGTAACCGGTCCGGGTAGTCTGCAATGCACCTCGTGCAATAATATTCTCTGCTTCCAGGAAACCTCTCACATCCCCGCTTGCCCAGTATGTCAGGCAACCCTCTTCAAACGCCTCACCAGCGAATCAGATTCTCCCCTCGATTCGCAGGCAGCATAAATCAAAAGTAATCGTTCATCCCCTCCCAACGGGAGGGGGCAGGGGGACACTGCCATTAAGTTAAGGAATTCTGTTTTCTAACAAACAGTTACCAATTCTGTTACATCGTTCCCACGCTCCGCGTGGGAACGCATCCCGCGACGCTCCTGCGTCGCGTATTGGTGGGGATCACGGACAAGCCGGAAGTCATTGTTGTATATGACCGCATGGAACGGAATCACCACAATGGATGTGCCGTGTTTCGAGACACGCGACGCAGGAGCGTCGCGGGATGCATTCCCACGCGGAGCGTGGGAACGATGTAACTATTTGTTTTATGGGAGATTCCCTTAACTTAATGGCAGTGCCCCCCAACCCCCTCCCGTTGGGAGGGGGAGTAAACAATTACCTTTTTATTGCACACTCGACCTCCATGGACAAAACCTACAATCCGCACAGCATCGAACAACACTGGTACCAGATCTGGGAAGACCGCGGCCATTTTCGCCCCAGTGGTCAAGGCGTTCCTTATTGCATCATGATCCCGCCGCCCAATGTTACGGGTAGCCTGCACATGGGACATGCCTTTCAGGACACCCTGATGGATGCCCTGACTCGTTACCACCGCATGGTGGGAAACAATACGCTGTGGCAGGCGGGCACCGACCATGCCGGTATTGCAACCCAAATGGTGGTTGAGCGCAAACTCAATAACGAAGACAAGAAAACCCGTCACGACCTTGGTCGTGAGGAATTTCTGCGGCGTATCTGGGCATGGAAGGCCCATTCCGGGGGCACGATTACCTCCCAATTGCGGCGCATGGGGGCCTCGTTGGATTGGTCGCGGGAGCGTTTTACCATGGATGAGGGGCTTTCTACGGCGGTGACCGAGGTTTTCGTCCGACTTTATGACGAGGGGCTGATCTACCGTGGTCAACGATTAGTGAATTGGGACCCGGTATTGCACACCGCAGTATCCGACCTTGAGGTTGTTTCTCAGGAAGAGGACGGGTTCCTGTGGCATATTCGCTACCCGTTAGCAAATGGGAGCGGGCATGTGGTGGTCGCCACTACCCGACCGGAGACCCTACTCGGCGATAGCGCCGTGGCAGTTCACCCCGAGGACGAACGCTACCGTCACCTGATTGGGGAACAGGTAGTGCTGCCACTGACCGGGCGCACCATCCCGGTCATCGCCGATAGCTACGTAGACCCAGCCTTCGGTACTGGCTGCCTTAAGATCACCCCCGCCCACGACTTCAATGACTACGCCGTAGGACAACGCCACGGCCTCCCCATCATCAATGTCCTGACCGGCGACGCCCGCATCAATGACCAGGCCCCACCAGCCTATCGTGGCCTCGACCGTTTTGAGGCGCGTCAGCGGGTAGTGGCGGACCTGGAGGCGGCGCTGCTGTTGGAAAAAGTCCAACCCCACAAACTCATGGTCCCGCGCGGCGACCGTACCCAGGCCGTCATCGAGCCCTTTCTGACCGACCAGTGGTACGTGCGGGTTGCCCCACTCGCCGAACCGGCGGTGCGCGTCGTGGAAGAAAGGCGTATCCGTTTTATCCCGGAGAATTGGGCCAAAACCTATTTCGAATGGATGCGCAATATTCAGGATTGGTGCATCAGTCGCCAGATCTGGTGGGGCCATCGAATTCCTGCATGGTACGGCCCCAACGGCAAGATCTATGTTGCCGCCTCGGAGGAAGCGGTGCGCGCTAAATACGGCCTGGCCACGGACATTCCTTTACGTCAAGACGATGATGTTCTCGATACCTGGTTTTCCTCCGCCTTGTGGCCATTTTCGACACTAGGCTGGCCCGAGGCTACTCCAGAATTGGCTACCTTTTACCCGACCTCGGTCCTAGTTACGGGATTCGATATCATTTTCTTCTGGGTTGCCAGGATGATCATGATGGGTTTGAAATTCACGGGCGATGTACCCTTCCGTGAGGTTTATATCCACGGCCTGGTACGTGATGCCCATGGCCAGAAGATGTCCAAGTCGAAGGGAAATGTCCTAGACCCTATCGATTTGATCGATGGCATCAATCTGGAAACCCTCGTTGCTAAACGTACTGCTGGCCTGATGCAGCCGGAGATGGCACGCCGGATAGAACAGGCAACCCGTCAAGAGTATCCCGAGGGGATTCCTTCTTTCGGTACGGACGCGCTACGTTTTACCTTTGCGGCGCTCGCCACGACCGGTCGCGATATTAACTTTGAATTAGGGAGGATCGGTGGTTATCGTAATTATTGCAATAAACTCTGGAACGCCGCGCGCTATGTCCTAATGAACACTGAGGACCGCGATACTGGATTAGGAGACGATCCGGTTGAATTAGGTCTAGCCGACTGTTGGATCCTCTCTCGCTTGGAGCGCACCATTGCGACGGTTACCGAGGCCAACGATGGCTACCGTTTCGATCTGGCCGCCAATGCCCTCTATGAATTTACTTGGAGCGAATACTGCGATTGGTATCTGGAACTCTCCAAACCCGTTCTCACCAGTTCTGCTTCAGCCGCCGCGCAACGCGGTACGCGGCGTACCCTGGTCCAGGTCCTAGAAACTCTTTTGCGTCTCGCCCATCCCATCATTCCTTTTATCACGGAAGAGATTTGGCAGCGCATCGCCCCCCTGGCCGGCCACACCGGTCCAACGCTAATGAGGGAATCCTATCCACGCACCGATACCAGCAAGCTCGACCCCGAGGCCGAGACGGAAATGCGTTGGGTCATGGATTTCATTTTGGGTGTGAGAAATATCCGTGGCGAGATGAATCTTTCCCCTGCGAAACCTCTCACCGTCTTGCTTCAGCACGGTGATGCCCAAAATCGAGAACGCGCAACCCGCAATCATGCTTTCCTGTGCGCTTTGGCACGTATCGAGTCAATCACCTGGCTTCCAGACGAAACCAAGGCCCCACTTTCCGCTACTGCCTTGGTTGGTCAGACTCACCTTTTTATTCCAATGGCAGGCCTCATCGACGCTACCGCCGAACTCAAACGCCTCGACAAGGAAATGGATCGGTTGCGTAAAGATCTGGATCGTACCCGTGTGAAACTGACCAATCCGAATTTTGTAGACCGCGCCCCAACCGAAGTGGTCGAGAAAGAACGTGAACGGCTAAATCAAATGAGTAGCGCATGGGAAAAACTAGAGGCACAACGGGCGCGAATAGCCGAGCTGGAGAATTAGAAAACAAAGAATTATCATCTAGTACGTTTTTCTCCTGTCTTTCTTCGGGAGAGGAGTCCTACTTTTTGTCCAACCAGCCTGCTGATGAACGGTATTGAGGTAGTACCGGGCCGTGCTATCCACTCGAATGGCAGTTATTATTAAGACACTTGGAGTGTATGGGACTTTACGGTACATTAGACCTTATCGGAAACCCCCTACCTAGCTCTGCCGGACAACGCAACCTCATGATTTATATTGACTGTGATGGGTGATGAGGAGGTTTCCGATAAGGTCTATTGTCTAACCCAGGTTACCACCTAGCGCGCTTTTCTCCCCTCTCCCTCCGAATCTATACACCGGGAGAGGGGCCGGAGGTGAGGGCGTGGTGCTTCCAAGGGTAATCGTTCTCCCCCACCACCCCAGGTATCGAGCCGAAAGGCTTATCAACCATAGAATGCCATGCACTGGATCGCCCCCTCTGAAAAAGATGTAGCCACCACCACGCTGGAAAAACGGCTGTGGGACGCCGCCGATCAGTTCCGCGCCAACTCCGGGCTCAAGGCACAGGAGTACTCCGGGCCAATCCTTGGTCTCATCTTTTTACGCTTCGCCGAGGTCCGCTTTGCTGTTCAGCGCGCCAAGCTGGAAAAGGCGGCCTCCTCCTCCCGGCGCGGTTCACGGGTGAACGAGCCGGCGGCTTATCACGCCGAGGGTATCCTGTATCTTTCGGAGGAGGCGCGGTTTGATTTCTTGCTCAAACAACCCGAGGGGGCGGATATCGGCGCGAGAATTAACGACGCCATGCGCGACATCGAGAATCTTAATTTCCAACTCGATGGTGTCCTGCCCAAAACCTATCATCTCTTTACCAGCACCCTCCTCAAGGAACTGCTCAAGAAAATCTCCGAGATTCCCGCTACCGTCGATTACGACGCCTTCGGGCGGATTTATGAGTATTTCCTTGGTGGGTTTGCCCGTACCGAGGGACAAAAGGGCGGCGAGTTTTACACACCGAGTTGCATCGTTCGCCTGCTGACCGAGGTGATCGAGCCATATCACGGGCGCATCCTTGACCCCGCGTGCGGTTCGGGTGGCATGTTTGTCCAGTCCGCGCGTTTCGTGGCGGAACACAAGAAGAATCCCGGCGAGGAGCTGGCCATTCATGGCGTGGAGAAGACTGACGAAACCGGGCGACTCTGTCGGATGAATCTCGCGGTGCATGGGCTAGAGGGCGAGATTCAGCATGGCGGCCAAGTCAACAGCTACTACGACGATCCGCACGATGCCACGGGACGCTTTGATTTCGTACTCGCCAATCCGCCCTTCAATGTCAACGCCGTGGACAAGGAGCGGTTGAAGGATTCTGTTGGGCCGCGCCGCCGTTTTCCTTTTGGCCTGCCGCGCACGGACAACGCGAATTATCTCTGGATTCAGCTTTTCTATTCCGCGCTCAACGACCATGGCCGTGTCGGGTTTGTCATGGCCAATTCCGCTTCCGATGCTCGCAGTTCCGAGCAGGAAATCCGGCAGAAGCTTATCGAAAGCCGCGCCGTGGATGTCATGGTCGCCGTTGGCCCCAACATGTTCTACACCGTCACGCTGCCCTGCACGCTGTGGTTTTTCGACAAGGGCAAGGCATCGCTCCCCTCGCCCTCCGGGAGAGGGGCTGGGGGTGAGGGCGGCAATCGCCGTGATACCGTGTTGTTCATCGATGCCCGCCACATCTACCGACAGGTTGATCGCGCCCACCGCGACTGGTCACCGGCGCAGATCGGCTTTATCGCCAACCTCGTCCGCCTCTATCGCGGCGAAGCGCTTGATGCCCCGAAAGTTAGCGCTGGCGAGACGATGGCCAAACTCATCGAAGTTTTTGGCGAAACGTCGATCTATCGTGACGTGCCCGGACTGTGCAAGGCAGCGACGCTGGCCGAGATCGAAGCGCAGGGCTGGTCGCTCAACCCCGGGCGCTATGTGGGCGTGGCACCGGGCGAAGAGGTGAGCGACGCGGACTTCAAGGTGCAGCTCGAAACGCTCAACGAGGAACTGGAAACCCTGAATGCCCAGGCACGGGAACTGGAGCAGGTCATCGCCGATAATATTTCACGGCTACTCGAATAAAATGAATGCAATCCTCATCCAAAAAATCAAGCGACAATATGCACATGGAATCGTGGAAGTGAATATTTGGCAAGTTCCTGGATCGGTGCCGCCATGTCGGCATCATTACAAGTATCGGTTAGTGTATGTAGTAAATAATCAGCGTGTGATTGGCTTCGATAACGAACGCGGCAAAGGAGATCATTGGCATTATGAAAATAAAGAATTTTCCTATCAATTCGTTAATGTAGAGACATTGCTTGCGGATTTTTGGAAGGCTTTAGAACTCCATACAGGAGATAAAAAATGAAACTCACGATCAGAATTGCCGAACCATTTGAAACCATGAAAAAGCGGATGAATTTACATGCTCGGCAAGCGGACGCTGGCCAAAATATTGAGCCACTTTGTGAAATAGGATTTGAAAATATCGCGCAATTTAGCGAAATATTCACCACGCAACGCTGGAAACTGGTCGAAATATTAAAAAACAAAGGACCATTCACAATTCATGAACTTGACAAACAGATGAAACGCCATGGCGTTCAGGAAGATGTACAGATATTAATGGAATGGATGCTGGTAGAACAGGACGACTCAGGACAAATCTTTATTCCTTGGGACGAAATCGATATACATTGGCCGCTCCTGAAAAAAGCAGCCTGAGAATATAGCCATGAACGCACAATTAGAAACTAGAATTATTGAACAACTCCATCAATTAGATGAACGCCGTTTGGGTAAGGTATTGGATTTCGTCAGGCGTCAACTTCATGAAAAGGAAAAAACCCCGCAATTTGGAAATTGTAAAGGGATGTTGACTATACTAGTTGAAGATAAGAAACATTGTGAGTGGCCGTTGCTAGACCCTGCCCGCGACTTTCCACGTTTTGCTGGAACAGAACCCATTACTGAAGATGGAGTTGCCTTTCAACGTCATATCCGAGATACCGAATGGTCATGAAATATCTGCTGGATACCAATATCCTAATTGATATTCACGCAGGCAAGATGTTCCTTGGGGTAAAGGAAGGCCATTACTCCTATTCAATCATCAGCGAAATCGAGTTACTTTCCTGGCCAAATATCAAGCCATTGCAAGAACAGGAACTACGCTATCTGTTGGGACATTTCCAGCGTGTGGAGCTAGACGCAAGCGTGCGTGATGCCTCTATCCATTTGCGCCGTCAACATCGGTTGAAATTGCCGGATGCTGTCATTGCCGCCAGCGCACTCGTCCATGACGCCATCCTGCTGACCAACGACCAGCGCTTGCTGACGATTCCCAATGTCCGCGCTCACTCTGTTGAGATTAAGCAATGATTAATTTCATGACCATCGCCCACAATGTGGCTGAGATTTTTGAGGTGTGAGGATGGAGAAGTGGCAGCAACATAGCCTTGGAGAATGCCTGACTTTGATGTCGGGTGGAACACCATCGAAAGCCAGAAATGATTTCTGGGGCGGTGATATTCCTTGGGTTTCTTGCAAGGACATGAAGACCGAGAGAATTCATGATGCCCAAGACCACCTAACGCCACTTGGTGCCAAAAATGGAACAAGGCTTGTTCCTACGAACACAATTCTTTTTGTCGTGCGGGGCATGATTCTGGCCCGCGAGTTCCCCATTGCAATGACAAAGCACCTCGTCGCGTTCAATCAGGACTTGAAGGCTGCAAAACCTGCTGCCTTTATCGATAACGAGTTCTTATTTCAATGGCTCCGCGCCAACACCTATGAAATTCTTGGTCGCGTTGATGAAGCTGGGCACGGAACGACGCGCATTCAAACTGATCGTTTGCTGTCGCTCCCGATTTCCGTTCCACCGCTCCCCGTCCAACAACGCATCGCGGGTATCCTCTCCGCCTACGACGACCTCATCGAAAACAGCCAGCGGCGCATCAAGATTCTGGAGAAGATGGCGCGTTCCCTCTACCGCGAGTGGTTCGTCCACTTTCGTTTTCCCGGACATGAGAATGTGCCGCACGTTTCCTCACCACTGGGGGAGATTCCAAGGGGGTGGGAGGTAAAATCCATTCAGCAGTTCGGCACGGTCATCACGGGAAAGACCCCGAGCAAAGCCAACGCAGATTTCTACGGTGACGACATGCCGTTCGTAAAGACGCCGGACATGCACGGGAATATATTCATCCTCGGCACGAGTGACTGCCTATCGACGGCCGGCGCAGAATCGCAGGCGAACAAGACGCTGCCCGCCGGTTCAATCTGCGTGAGTTGCATCGGCACGATTGGCGTTGTCTCCATCACGACCGAGGACTGCCAGACGAATCAGCAAATCAACTCCGTGGTGTTGGCGAACACGATCAGCCGGGAGTTCCTGTTTCTCCGTCTCCAAGATTCAAAGCAGACGCTGGAGAATCTCGGCGCGAACGGCGCGACGATGGGCAACGTTAACAAGGGCAAGTTTGAGGCGATGGAAATTATCTGCCCCTCGGATGACGTGCTCGCCCATTATCATCGGCTCGTTAAGCCGATATTCTCAGAGATTCTCAGCCTGTTCCGCCAAATCCAAAACCTCCGCCGCACCCGCGACCTTCTCCTCCCCCGCCTGCTGTCTGGCCAGATCGACGTGGGAAGTTCGTGACCCATGGGAGCGTTAAATGCCGATTCCTGATTTTGACCACAACCTTGTGCTACCACCGCATCTTGGCGAACCAACAAAACCTGAGCACTTATCACCGTATCCATGTACAACGGTGGATTTATGTCGGCGGTTCGGAAATACGCCTGACCGACGGTTATTACTCAAAAAATTTTTGGATTTCCGAAAACGGTTAAACGATGAAGGACTTATTAATGGTTTTCATTGGCTTGACGGAAGTTTCTTGGAAGATATTGAAACGAGAGAAAACCGATCACCTAAGGATATCGACGTGGTAACGATTTATTGGGGGTATCATCTTGATTTTCAATCCAACCTAATAATAAAGTTTCCATAGTTTGCAAACCCAACCCTTTCAAAATCAACTTATTCATTAGATCATTATCCATTTGATGCCGGATATAGCCAAATATTGACCTTGGAACAAGCACGTTATTGGATCTTGCTCTTTTCGCACAATCGGCTTGGGGTGTGGAAGGGAATGCTAAAAATTGACTTGAATACCCCGAAAGAAGATGAATTAGCCCGCCAACAACTGGGAGAAACCAAGCTATGAGTATGCGAACTCAGCGGGACTTCCTAAAAATACAACTGCTAGAGATTCAAAGAGTAAAGGAACTGGTTGCTGACCATCCAATTATGTCGATCTCATTCAGGGAACAAGAACAAGCAATCATCGAACAACTCGCCGTTTTGCCTATTGTAGCCAAGGAGGCAAAGGTAATTCTGCTTTTCTCTGGTGATCCTGTTCATGGTTCACTCGGTATTGATGCGATTTTTACCGCGCATGTCTTGGAACCTTTCCAAAATATGGTGATGGCTGATTATGCGGATCGCTGGCATGGCGTGGTTGGAAGTCGAGGTCGTCATCGTGGAGAAGAAGTTTCTCGCCTTTTGCTGACCGGATTACCTCATGGTTCGTTCGGGTTGGAATTGAGCCGGGCTAATACTACAACCGATGATTTATTTGAAGAAGACCAGCTTGCGGACACACTGAGCCATATCACAAAACTGGTCGAGTCCTCTGGGAAAAGCGATGAGGACTTCTCCACGGAACTTGATCAGACCGCGCCACGGGTCATCCAAAATTTGAAGCAGTTCTTGGAAATTATTATGAAAGGAAAATCTGGACTTACTTTAGTAAGTGGTAACTTTCGATGCTCAATGAATCAACATCAGCTTAGTGAAGCCTTTAATCGCGTGGCGGGAACAACGACAAATGATGAAATAGTCGAACTTTCAGGTATCTTAAAAGGAGTTTTGTTGGAATCCTGGAAGTTTGATTTTCTGACAGATGATAAGGTGAGGATTGCCGGCAAGATTGATGATGATTTAACCGAGGACGAGGTTATAGCTATGAACACTATTTTTTTCAATAATCGGTGCCTGGCAACCATATTGAAGACAACCGTATTATTCAAAAATGGCCGCGTCCGTACCACCCATATACTCAAGAAAATTGCGGCGGTAGTTGACCAGCGCGTCGGCACGACCGTTTAACGCGGCTTCCAGAACCATCTCGTCGGCTGGATCGCGCAGTTGCGGCCGCCACAGGTAATACAGATGCACCGGCTCGACGAACAAACACAAGGCGTCGAGAAAGGCTTGAGTCTGCGCTACGCCGCGCCCGCTGGTCAGATCGACGTGGCTGTCATCTGACTGTTTCGTTTATTTCGTTTATAATAGGTTTTGCTCCAGATTCGATGAAACAGTGAGGGATGCCATGAATGCCGTAAAGCTCGCCCATATACCAACACCACAAGATATTGAAGAAGCAAGGGATTCCAGCCGGACCCTATCAAAATACGCTCATGCTAACCGGGTGCGGATGTCTCTGCGGGCCAGCAATGGAGAGTCGGATGATTTGATCTTGCCAGGTCATGTACTTCAGATTTTGTTGGGTGTGCTGGCGGAGATGGCGAAGGGTAATGCCATCAATCTAATACCGATTCACCAGGAAATCAGCACGCAAGAAGCAGCGGATCTGCTCAATATCAGCCGACCTTTTCTGGTGGGTTTGCTGGAAAAGGGCGAGATGCCGTTCCGCAAGGTCGGTTCACATCGCCGTATTTTTTTCAAGGATGTGCTGGACTACAAGGAACGCATCGACGCGCAACGGAACCAGGCCCTAAACGAACTGACGGCACTCTCGCAGGAAGAACAGATGGGGTATTAAACATGGGCAAATTTTCAGTTATCTAGGATGCCTGTGTTCTCTACCCAGCGCCACTACGTGATTGTCTGGTGCGTTTGGCATTGACCGATCTCTTCAATGCACATTGGACTGATGACATCCATGCGGAATGGATGGGCGCATTACTGAGAGAAGGCAAATTCTCAGAGGAAAAGTTGCTCCGCGTTCGTGATCTGATGGATGCCCATGTACGCGACGCCAAAGTCACGGGTTATGAGTTATTGATCAATAATTTACAGCTTCCCGACCCTAATGACAGGCATGTGCTGGCTGCCGCCATACGTTGTAACGCCGACGCAATCGTGACTTTTAATTTGAAAGACTTTCCATCTGACGCATTGGAGCCTTTCAATATAGATGTCATCCACCCGGACGATTTTATTTATTATCAGATCGAGTTAGCTCCGGCGCTATGTTGCCAAGCCTTGCGTGATCAACGACTGGCATTAAAAAGACCAAGTTTGTCCGTTGATGAATTTCTATCCGTATTGTTAAAACAACAATTGCCACAAACGATCTCCAAGCTCCGCGAGTTCATCGAATTCCTTTAAGCCCAATGACCCACCCCTACACCGAAAGCCAACTGGTCGAACAGCCCGCTATTGAGTTATTCGCGGCGCTGGGCTGGCAAACGTTCGCAGCGGGAGACGAGGCTTTCGGGAAGGGAGGCATCCTGTCCCGCGAGACGAGCGGCGAGGTGGTCTTGGTGGAGCGCTTGCGCACCGCCTTGGTGCGCTTGAATCCTGCCCTGCCGGGGGAAGCCATTACCACCGCCGTGGACGAATTGACCCGTGACCGTTCGGCGATGAGCCTTGCGGCGGCCAACCGGGAGACCTACCTCTTGCTCAAGGAAGGCCTCCAGGTTGCCGTGCCGGATCGGCGTCATGGCGGACAGAAGATCGAGCGGTTGCGGGTGTTCGATTGGGAACGCGCGGAAAACAACGAGTTCCTACTGATTAGCCAGTTCAGTGTCACCGGCGTGCTGTATACCTGCCGTCCGGATTTGGTGGGATTCGTGAATGGCCTGCCGGTGGTGGTCATTGAACTGAAAAAGCCCGGCGTTCCCACGCGTACCGCCTTCGACGAGAACCTCAAGCACTACCAGCAACAGATCCCGCAACTCTTTTGGTTCAACGCACTGCTCATCGCCAGCAACGGCACGGACAGCCGCGTTGGCTCGCTCACCGCCGATTGGGAGCGGTTTTTCGAGTGGAAGCGCATCGAACGCGAGGACGAGCCGCGCCGGGTATCGCTGGAGGTGATGATCCGGGGAACGTGCGACAAGACCCGGCTGCTCGACCTGCTGGAGAACTTCACCCTGTTTTCGGAACACAAGGCGGGGCTGGTGAAAATCATCGGGCAGAATCACCAGTTCCTGGGGGTGAACAACGCCATTGCCTCGATGCTCGCGGCGCGCCAGTCCGGCCATGGCCGAGGCGGGGTGTTCTGGCAGACCCAAGGCAGCGGCAAGAGCTTTTCGATGGTGTTCTTCGCGCAAAAGGTCTTGCGGAAGTTGCCGGGCAACTGGACGTTCGTGATCGCGACCGACCGCGTCGAACTGGACGACCAGATCGCCAAGACCTTCAAGGCGTGCGGCGCGGTTAGCGCGGCCGAGGGCGACACCTGCCATGCCACGAGCGGCGCGCACCTGCGGGAGTTGTTACGCGGCAATCATCGCTACGTCTTCACGCTCATCCACAAGTTCCAGACCCAGGAGATGCTTTGCGACCGGCCCGACGTGATTGTGCTCTCCGACGAGGCGCACCGCAGCCAATACGACACCCTGGCCGTGAACATGCGCGCCGCCTTGCCCAAGGCGCTGTTCCTGGCCTTCACCGGCACCCCGCTGATCGCCGGAGAGGAGCGGACCAAGGAGGTGTTCGGCGCTTACGTCTCCATTTACGACTTCCAGCAATCCGTCGAGGACGGGGCTACCGTTCCGTTGTTCTACGAGAACCGCACGCCGGAATTGCGGCTGGTGAATCCAGACTTGAACGAGGATATTTACCGGCTGGTCGAGGAGGCGGAACTTGACTCGGAACAGGAAGCCAAGCTGGAGCGGGAACTAGGGCGGCAGTACCACATCCTCACCCGCGACGACCGGCTGGAAAGCGTGGCGCGGGACATCGTGCGGCATTTCCTTGGGCGCGGCTTCATCGGCAAGGCGATGGTGGTTGCCATCGACAAGGCGACCGCGCTCAGGATGCACGACAAGGTGCGGAAGCACTGGGCGGCGGAGACCCAACGGGTGCGGGAGGAATTGGGGCGTCATATTCTCCCCCGCGAGATGAGAGAGGAGCTTCAAGAGCGTCTGCAATTGCTACAGACCACCGACATGGCGCTCATTGTATCGCCCGGCCAAAACGAGGTAGAGCAGATGAAAAAACTCGGCCTCGATATTGGGCAGCACCGGCAGCGGATGAAGGATTCCGATCCAGGACTGGATGAAAGATTCAAGGACAGCAACGATCCCTTGCGGATCGTGTTTCTCTGCGCCATGTGGCTGACCGGTTTCGACGCGCCAAGCTGTTCCACGGTGTATCTCGACAAGCCGATGCGCAATCACACGTTGATGCAGACCATCGCGCGGGCCAACCGGGTGTTTCCCGGCAAGCACAGCGGCGTGATCGTGGATTACGCCAATGTCTTTCTGTCCCTCGAAAAAGCGCTGGCCATCTACGGCAAGGGGAAAGGGGGAGAGAATCCCGTCAAGAATAAACAACAACTCGTTGCCGAGTTGCGCGATGCCGTCGAGAAGGCGACGGCGTTCTGCGCAAGTCAGCGGGTCATGCTCGGCGCTATCGAACAATTGCCGACGGGAGATTTGGAACGATTGAATCTCGTGAATGACGCGGTGGATGCACTGATCTCTCCCGACCCGTTACGACGCGAGTTTCTGGGGCATGAGCGCCTCGTCGTGACGCTCTACCATGCGGTGAAGCCGGAACCGGTGGTATTGGCGTTTTTTGCCCGCATTGCCTGCCTATCCGCCATTGCGGATGCCATCCGCGCCAAACTGAATCCAGGCCCGGCGGACATTTCCGCGGTGATGGCGAGCATCAATCAATTACTGGATGCCTCGATCACCGGCGTGGATATGCCCACCGAATCGGCCAGAGCGATCGATTTATCGAAGATTGACTTCGAGGCGCTTGATCGGCGTTTCAAGAAATCCAGGCACAAGAATACGGATTTGGAGGTTCTCAAGGCCGCCATTCGCGCGAAACTTGAGGAGATGATCCGGGTAAACAGGACGCGCATTGATTTTCTGGAAAAATTCGAAGCGTTGCTTGGATCCTACAACTCTGGCAGCCGCAACATTGATGATTTATTCGAGGAGCTATTGCAGCTCAGCCGTACCTTGAGCGAGGAACAGCATCGTCACATCCGCGAAAACATGAGCGAGGAAGAATTGGTCATTTTCGATATTCTGACCCGCCCTGTCCCCGAATTAAGCAGTGAGGAACGTGTGGAAGTCAAGAAAATTGCCCGTGAACTTCTGGAAAAGATTAAACAGCTACTCGTTATCAACTGGCGTCAAAAATCGGCAGCCCGTGCGAGGCTCAGGCTCGTTATCGAGAATACGCTGGATGAAGGCTTGCCAAGGGCTTACTCGCCACCACTGTATCAACAGAAGTGTGGCACGTTATTCGAGCATTTCTATGAGCATTACGCGGAGGCGGCTTAGGATTACGGACATAATGCGATTTTCAGGAAATTTGAGCGTTTCCAATGATGTTTCTATATTAGACATTATCGGAAACCCAAAACCTCACCCCCCGCCCCCCTCTCCTTAACAGGAGAGGGGGAGATTTTTTGCCTGTTCCGTCCAGGAGTTAAGCATAACAACGGAATAATTCTCCCCCTCTCCTGTTAAGGAGAGGGGGTTGGGGGGTGAGGTTTCCGATAAGGTCTATTAATTCAAGTTGCTACCTATGCGGCTGAGAAACGAAAAAGCCCCTTTCCCGGAGGGCGAGAGGAGAAAAGCGCGCCAGGTGGTAACTTGGGTTAAGTATCACAGTTTGACCGGGTAACCGAGAATGCTAATTGGAGTAACACAATGGGCATCGATAGTGTAGTTTTGTATTCATATGAAACCATGTTTGGTTCAGTTATTAAGAATCAAAGAATGATCTATTTGACGCAGCACGCTTATTTAGCAGGATCCAGTGAGAATTCTTGCTACCAAGCGGCGGCGGTTGACTCCGACGGAAATAATTACCGGGTAACTTGGATTCCGTACCCTAATTATGCGAATATTGCAGACAAAAATAAACGTTTCGATAGAAACGAATATCAGGTGGTTGAGCTGTAATTTACGCTAGTACCGTTTTCAGACATAGACGATATGACCAAGCACGTTGTTGTTGATCCGATGACTCGTATCGAGGGTCACCTCCGTTTTGTTACTCGCATCAAGGATCAGATAGTCACCGACGCCCACTGTACTGGCGATATGTTCCGCGGCATTGAAAAGGCATTAATCGGACACGATGCCCGCGTCGCCCAACAGGTAACACAGCGGGTGTGTGGAGTGTGTCCCAATGGACACGCTGAGGCCGCCTCCCTAGCCTTGGAAAATGCAATGGGCCTTAAGCCTAATGCCAACGGCCAACGCTTGCGCAATCTTATTGTTGGTTCCTACCAATTGCAGGATTACTTGCTGCACTTCTATACCCTGTGCGCCTTAGATTTTATTGATATTGCTGCCGTATTGAATTACCAAGGTAGCGATGCTGCTCTACTCAAGGTTCGCGATTGGGTTGCCGGGGAGACGAAGAGCGCCAAGGTATTTCCCGCCGCACCATTTCTGCCACGCTACGAGGCAGCCTACAGCACTAATCAGGAACTCAATTTCAGCGCCATTCGTCACTATCTTCAGGCGCTGCCGGTAATGGCCAACCTTCACAAGATGGTGGCCCTATTTGGCGCCAAGGCCCCGCACCCGGTGGCTATTGAGGCGGGTGGTGTCACCACGATGCCGACTCTGGAAAAGATTACCCAATTTCGTTCTTGGCTGAAGGGGGCCGCCGCTTTTATTCGCGGACCTTTTCGCGACGATGTAGTGGCGGTGGCCCAAGCCTTTCCTAGTTACTTTAAGGAGGGGCGGGGCTACGGCAATTTTCTTTCCTATCCGTTTCTCCCCGACGTGAATGGTGAGCATCACAGCTTTGTGGGCGGCGTCACCATTGGCGGAAAGTACAGCCCACTGGATATCAACAAAATCACCGAAGATACGCTCTATTCCTACTACAAGGACAGCCCGGATCGGAACGTAAAGCCACTGAGTAGCACCATCCTCACTCCCATTGATTGGAACGAATATCAAGCGGAGCGGAAAAGAACTGATGGCAAATACAGTTGGACGCGGTCACCGCGCTACGGCGGTGAGGTAATGGAGGTGGGACCCATGGCGCGAGTGGTAAATACCTACCACGCGGGGACCAATCCACAGCTCACCTCGCTGGTGGACGGATTCAATCAAGCGCTGGGGGTCACCCTGGAGGACTACAACTCGGTGATGGGCCGTCATCTGGCCCGACTGGTCAACGCCCTGCTGATTCTGGAACGGGTGGAGCGCGACATCGACGAGCTAGAGCCCGGCGTACTCGGCTTCGTGGAGCGTGAAGTACCCCGTAATGCCCGTGGTGTTGGACTCACCGAGGCCACCCGAGGCGCCCTCGGCCATTGGATCGAGACCGACGACAAGGGTTATATCCGCAACTATGAGCTAATCGTCCCCACCACCTGGAACATCTCACCGCGTGACGCAAGCGGCAGACCCGGCGCGGTAGAGCGGATGCTAATCGGCACCCATATCAGCGACCCGGAAAATCCCATCGAGCTGGCCCGCATTGTTCGTTCCGCAGACCCCTGCATTGCCTGCTCCGTCCACTAAAGAAACGCCGCCATGAATCCCTCCCGTCGCGAATTCCTCCAACGCTTATGGCAGGTGATCGTTGCTACCGGCGCCTCCCAGTTTTTTAGCTTTGAGGAACTGCTGGCCGCTCCACTAGCCTCTAACCGACCCAAGGTCCTGTGGCTGCACGGTACCTCCTGCTCCGGTTGTTCGACCTCCTTCCTCGACATTGAACAGGTATCGGTGCCGGAGATCCTTACAGAGTTCGTAGACCTGGTATTCCACCCGGATATCTCCCTGGCCACCGGTGAACAGGCAATGCAGATACTCGAACACATGGCCAGCAAGGAGGAGGGTTTCATCTTCGTGTTAGAGGGCGGCATCCCCGTGGAAATGCCGCACGCCTGCATCATGGGCGAACGACCGATGACAGAATGGGTGGACCGTATGGCCCGTCGTGCCGGAGTGGTGGTGGCGGCGGGTACCTGCGCCGCTTTGGGCGGCGTCCCGCGCATGAATGGTACCGTCACCGGTTCGATGACCTTACGTGAGTTCCTGATCCACCAGGGAATTAAAAAACCGCTGGTGGCATTGCCCAACTGTCCGATGAAACCCGAACATTTCCTCTACGTTCTGCTGCACCAACTCAAGATGGGACGACTGCCCGAATTGGATGAATTGCTCCGGCCCCACAAATTTTTCAATCACACCATTCACGAGCGCTGTATCTATTACGCAGATTTCCAGGAGCGACGCTACGCCGAACGCATTGGTGACGAGGGTTGTCTGCTTAAACTCGGCTGCCAGGGACCAGTAACTCGCAACGACTGCATGCTCTTTGGCCACAACAACAATACCAATACCTGCATCCGCGCCGGTCATCCGTGCGTGGGTTGTGCTGGTGAGCCTTTCCCGCGCCAGATTATGTTCCACGCCTACGGTGACCGTCGGGCAATCCAGAAAGATTTCTCGATCTAGGAAAACCATGTGCTATGTACAATGCGCACGCCCCGAGGCAATTCGATAGTAATGTAGTTAAGGTCAGTCACTCTATTTTGTTTCGTACCTTGCTATTTTTGATAGCAGGCGTTTTGGTGGTGGCTGCTTTAGTGTTGGTGGTCGCTTGGGGCTATTTGGATGCCCAGGCGCATCGACGCGCCCACAGTACCGGGGATGGTTTACTTACCACCTCGATCAAAAACACGCAGGAATCCATCAATAAGGGACAACGTCACAGCTTCCAACGCGCTATCGATGATTTTGCCCAACTTGATGGGGTGATCGATGTTGCTCTATTTTCTCGTTTCAACTTCATGGTGTATCGCTCTGGGCTGGTCAGTGTTGGTATGCCGTTTGTACATGATGAGAAAGGGCAGCTCAAGCGCAATCCTAATGAAGAACGATTTATTAAGAGCAATGGGCGTTTTCAGCGTGAGGATTGGAATCTGCGCGACGCAATTGATCAGCCAGCGGCGCAAAAGCACGTTCAGGAAAAAAAGACCGCTGGCGAATTATGTAGCAATTGCCACTACCCAATGCCCGAAGGCGCCGATTTCAATACGCCCTCACGGCGATTTATCTACGAGAGCCCGGACTACACGGATTTCTATTACGCTATGCCGGTGGAGGGCGAGTGTGTGGTCTGCCATACCCATTGGCGCGCGGGGGAGAGTAGCGGTTATCTGCGGGTGCGCCTGAATACTCGCCCTTTTACTCATCAGCGCAACGAGACTCTACTAGGAATGGCTGGGGCCATTGTCGGGGTATTAGCGCCAGTAATTTTGATTGTGGTGCTGATCTTTCGTTTCGTGGTGTTTAAGCCGCTTGGTATATTGGACGCCAATATCACCGACCTTACCCGTGGCGAGGGCGACCTAACCCATCGTCTGGTAGTACGGCAGCACAACGAGATGGGACGAATCGCCGGGAGCCTCAACGGTTTCATCGAAAAGGTGCAAACCATCGTAATTGCCATCAAGGAACGTATGGCCCCTTTGGGGGGACATGCCGACGAATTATTTCAGCGTAGTGAGATCCTGTTGAATAACAGCACGCGCATCGCGGATGCCCTCGGCCAGATCAGTACCGAAACCGGACACCTGCGCGACTCGGCCGGGCAAGTAACATCATCGGTGGAGGAAGTCCACGCTAGTCTGAATTGGGTGGTGCGGACCGTAACCACGGGTGAACAGATCTCCCGCGACAACCGCCGCCTAAGCCAGGAGGCCATGACCCGCATGGACACCTTCGGGGGCAAGATGGCGAACGTAACCACCACCTCCCGCGAAGTGGTGAATCTGCTCGACCAGATCAAACGCATTGCCGATCAGACCAATCTATTGGCCCTCAATGCGGCGATTGAAGCCGCACGGGCTGGTGAATCAGGTCGAGGCTTTGCGGTAGTAGCGGAGGAGGTACGTACGCTGGCCGGTAAGACCACCACGCTGACCGACACCATCGACCGCTCCTTGGCCTCGTTTACCAGCGAGATTGGCAGTGCCGAATCGATCATGCGTGAGACTACCGAGGTTATGCACCAAGTTTCCTCGGTCTCGACCCAAGGTGAGCAGGAATTGGCCAGTGCCGTGCAGCGTATCCACGCCCTGGAACAGGCATTTGCCAGCGTGCAGACCGCCACCAATGAGCAGCACCAAATCACCAGCAAGATGGTGCAACGCATTGACAATACCACCGCCCAAGCCACCGACATCCGCGACATCAGCAACGCCATTGCCAATCTCGCCCGTAGCGTACAGGAGGCGGTGAATAGAGTGGAAACGGAGACCTCCAAATTTCATACTGGCTAAAAGAATCCCGAAGGGTTGCAAAACCAAGATGGTTTCCGGTCAGATACAAATCATCAATGATCATATCCATTTTCATTGCGTGGTGTTCGATGGCGTATTTGACGTGTCAACGGATGGGAATACCATTGTGCGTTTTCACGAAGCGGCAATCACTAATGCCGATATTGAGAAGGTCCAGGAAACAGTACGGAAACGTATTTTTCGTACCTTTGTCAGACGTGGATTCATCGATCGTAGTGACACCAGGGAAATGCTCTCATGGGAGCATGGGGCGGGTTTTCACTTCATGCCTCGGTTCGGATCGAGGAGAATAATCGAAAAGGGCTTGAGCGACTTTTACGTTATTGACAATGGGGTAAAACACGATATTCTCTCCATTTCATTGACAAGTCAAGGAGGTAAATGTCGCATAATCATTATGCAAACAAACAATTATAAAAAACATAAAGATGTCTTATCTTTAACGGGTCTGACCCCTTATTTCTTTTTATTTTCAAATTTAACTCGTTGAATACTCAACACATGAGTGGTATCGTGCCGGCCGTACTTGGCTAGACGCGGTTGGATTTCCTATCCATCGGCGTTGGCCCTCGGACATTTAAATAACGTTACGGTACATCGCCTTCAGGATTTGCATCGGTAGGCGACTGCACGAAATTGATTGAGGAGAGAAAGCTATGGCGGCGTTGTCGTGTATTGACGAACTGACAAACCTTTACGAAGTCGATTACGACGCTTGGCTTCAACGTAATTTAGAATTGCTGCGTCAGTTCCGTTTCCCCGAATTAGATGTTGAACATCTAATCGAGGAGATGGAAGACTTGGGTAGAAAAGATCGTGGCGAATTGATCAGCCGATTGGTAATTCTGATTGCCCACTTACTCAAATGGCAATTCCAACCGGCGCATCGTTCCTCCAGTTGGCGTGGCTCCATTGCCGAGCAGCGGGTAAGGGTGACACGGCAACTGAAATTAAGCCCAAGTCTTCATTCATTCCTGCCGCAAGCCATACGTGAAGCTTACAATGATGCTGTGGAATTGGCGTGCGAGGAAACTGGACTATCGCTGGATGCATTTCCGCGAGACTGTCCCTATCTACCCACGCAACTATTAGACAAAGGATTCTGGTCGGAGCTATAAAATTTCCTACAGCAACAATCGAAAAATTGAGAAGGACAAAATCGGTTTATGAGCCAAGATAATGAGGCATTTTCCCGTATTGTTATAAAATATGGATTCAAACTCGAAGTGCAACTCTTGAATTAACAGTTGGTTGCGTGAGCAAGGTACTCTAGTTTCTGTATCAGACGAATCTTCGCGGCATCAAGGGACCATAAAAAACCAAGTTTCCTCGGTCTCGACCCAAGGTGGGCAGGAATTGGCCAGCGCCGTGCAGCGTATCCACGCGCTGGAACAGGCATTTGCCAGCGTACAGACCGCCACCAACGAACAGTACCAAATCACCAGCAAGATGGTGCAGCGCATTGACAATACCACCGCCCAAGCCGCCAATATCCGCGACATCAGCAACGCCATTGCCAATCTCGCACGTAGCGTACAGGAGGCGGTGAATAGAGTGAAAACGGAGACCTCTAAATTTCATACTGGCTAAAAGAACCCCGAAGGATTGCAAAATCAAGACGGTTTTCGACCAGACACAAACTATAATTTATTGTGGAGCACACCATGGATATTCTCTACCTAACCCGCCCTGACGATTGGCATCTACACCTACGTGACGGCGTCCAACTTTCCGCAGTATTGCTGCACACTGCTGCGCGTTTTGCCCGTGCGATGGTAATGCCCAACCTCAAACCACCGCTAATTACCACCGCCGCTGCATTAGCCTACCGCGAACGTATCCGTGCTGCTTTACCAGCAGATGCGAATTTCACCCCGCTGATGACGTTATACCTCACGGAAAATACCTCCCCCGAAGAGATTGCTCGTGCTCGCGAGAGTGGGGCGGTCTACGGCGTAAAACTATATCCGGCGGGGGCTACCACCCATTCGGAAGCGGGGGTGCGCGATCTTGGGCGTATCTATCCGGTATTGGAGGCAATGGTCGAATACGGCCTACCGCTTTTGGTCCACGGTGAAGTAACCGACCCGAAGGTAGATATCTTTGATCGAGAGAGGATCTTCATAGAGCGTTACCTAGTCCCATTGGTTGAGCGTCTGCCGAATCTCAAATTGGTATTAGAGCACATTACCACCCGTGAGGCGGTAGTGTTTGTGCGTGAGGCCTCTCCACAGGTAGCGGCCACAATTACACCTCACCACTTGCTATTCAACCGCAATGCTTTATTCCAGGGCGGACTATGCCCTCACTACTATTGTCTACCGGTACTCAAGCGAGAGGTCCATCGACGTGCCGTATTGGAGGCCGCCCTCAGTGGTAACCCCAAATTCTTTTTAGGCACCGATAGCGCCCCCCATCCCCGGACCAGCAAGGAAAGTGGTTGTGGTTGTGCCGGTATCTATAGCGCCCACGCCGCATTGGAACTCTACGCGGAAATTTTCGCGGAGGAAGGATTGCTAGATCGTCTGGAGGGATTCGCCAGCCACCATGGGGCGGATTTCCACGGCTTGCCTCGTAACCAAGATCAGATCGTTTTGGAACGGATCCCCTGGACGGTACCACAGGAGTTTTCCTTCGGAAATGATCGGTTAATACCGTTACGGGCAGGTGAAAAGGTGGCGTGGCGTCTGCGGAGTAATTGATGCCCTGCGTTACTGTTATTCGGGGACGAGAATTTTAATAACTTACGCAGGACATAGAGACGTGAATCACCGACTAAGCCATCCATGGCATTTGATTTCTCAGCATTGTTCCCAAGGCAGATTATGAAAACGCCAGCCACCGATGGTGCTGCGCTGGTGTTTCTCGTTAAGGTCGCCTTCAAAACCCTCGGCCACGTTGTATACCGCGTTAAAACCCGCTTGGAGTAGAACCTTTCCCGCCTCCAAGGAGCGTTTGCCGCTCCGGCAGATGAGTAGTACTGGGGTAACATCCGCGTTTGAAGCGGGCGAAACGCCACCTAGTACCACCTTGCGTACCTCTGTGACAAAATTGGGGTTAATGTCCCAGCTTGGCTCGTCGATCCAGGCCACGTGGATAGCCCCTACCGGGTGACCGACGAAGAGGAATTCCATGGAAGAGCGGCAGTCAATTAACACTGCGCGGGGATTGTTCTGCAAAAACTCGTAGGATTGTTTTGGGTTGAGACTTTCTATTGTCATCTTATGAACCATACATATCTCCGGGGTCTGTGGCGCCGTGACTGCGCCGAGTACCAGCGCGTCGCAGTATAGAATAACAGAGACCGATTTCATGCCTAGTCTTCCCGTGTATTCTCAGCCCGAAACGATCGTGGCCTCTCTGCGTAGTGCCCTGCCCTACATCAATGCCCACCGTGGCCGTACTTTCGTGGTAGTACTGAGTGGCGAGACGATCCAGGACGATACATTCCCCCACCTGATCCAGGATCTGGCCCTGTTGGGCAGCCTCGGGGTACGTTTAGTACTGGTTCACGGGGCGCGACCGCAGATCGAGGCACGGCTACGTGCTCGCGGGGTGGAGTTGCACTATGAGCATGGGTTGCGCGTCACAGATGAGGTCGCTCTGGCCTGCGTGTTGGAGGCCACGGGTAGTGTGCGGGCGCGGGTTGAGGCCCTGTTCTCACTCGGGCTTGCCAACTCCCCCATGGCAGGGGCGCGGATCCGCGTGACCTCGGGCAATTTTGTCACTGCCCGTCCGCTGGGAGTACGCAACGGTATCGATTATCGGCACACCGGTGAGGTACGCCGGGTCGATATCGAGTCCTTGAACCGACACCTAGACGGACAAGACATCGTACTACTCCCGCCTATTGGCTATTCCCCTACCGGTGAGATCTTCAATCTGAGTGCCGAAGAGGTGGCCACTACCACGGCCGCACAACTCTCCGCCGATAAGCTGGTGCTACTGGTGGAGGGTCCCGGCGTGACCGATCAGAACGGGAAACTTATCCCCCAGTTGACTCTCGAAGAAGCCGAGGAATTGCTACGCCACCCAGAAGGTTTGACGGAACACCTGACGGGTCAGATCGCGGGAGCGGCCTATGCCCTGCGTCATGGCGTAGGTCGGATCCACCTGGTGAGTCGTCACACGGACGGGGCACTACTGCTGGAACTTTTTACCCGTGATGGCCACGGAACCCTCATCGATCGTGGCGGTTATGACGACCTCCGTGCCGCTACGGTCGATGACGTGGGGGGGATCTTGGAACTCATTGCCCCCCTGGAGGCCCAGGGGGTGCTAGTACGCCGCACCCGAGAACGGCTGGAGACCGAGGTGGACCAATTCGTGGTAGCGGAACGCGACGGGACCATCATCGGTTGCGCTACCCTCTATCCCTTTCCCGAAGAACGGTTGGGAGAGCTTGCCTGTCTGGCGGTACACCCCGATTACCGTCGCCAGCGACGGGGTGACCTCCTGCTCACCTACCTCGAACGTCTAGCCATGGCCCAAGGCATCCGACGTCTCTTCGTACTCACCACTCACACCGCCCACTGGTTTCAAGAGCGAGGCTTCGAACCCGCCTCGGTCGAGGATCTGCCCGTGGCACGTCAGGCACTGTACAACTGGCAGCGCAATTCCAAGGTGTTTCTCAAAGAATTGGTCTGAAATGGATAACTCAAACTGCTAGCTATAACCCGTTAGGTCGTCATTCCGGCAGAGACTGCCGGAATGACAAGACGATAATCAACACCCAGGAGTTTCGATCATCCATGTATCCCCCCCCTGCAAACCAGCAACATCAATTCTTTCCCAATATGCCCATCAGATCGCCAGTAATTACCTCGGGTTGGTGGGGTGCGCTAAAGACAGCTTTGAGGCGCGCCTGCGAGTCCAATAATAGGATTGTCGCCGAGTGATCAACTAAATATCCCGCGTCTTGACCTACCCGCTGATAAAGAATACCAAGCTGACTGGTAATCTTTTGCAACGCGGGATGGGGACCGGTAGCACCGAGAAAAGTCGGGCTGAAATAATTCAAATACCCTTTTAGACGTACCAAGTCGTCCCGTTCTGGGTCTACCGAAACGAAGACGAAGCGCGGCATCGCATCACTAAGTTTCATCCCCTGCAAACGCTTTTGGATGTCAACGAAAGTATGGAGCATCGTTGGGCAGACATCGGGGCAAGTGGTATAGCCAAACGCCAACAAAGTCCAATGTCCGCGCAGTGATTGACGGGTAAACGGCGCGCCTTCAGTATCGGTGAGCGCAAAATCGCCCAATTCTCGCGGAGGCACCAGCATCGTCCCAGCATGAGAAGGCGTAGGAAGGGCTCGCGGGGCAGCAGGTGTTTGCTCCTGCGTCATTAACCGGGTACTGCTCAACCAGATACCCGCTACCAGGGCCAATCCTGCTACTACTATGGGTAACCATCTCATCCCCTTCATTGAGACCTCCCCTCTTCGTCGTGAGAATTAGCGCGTGACACAAGGTGAAGCAGGCTAACTACCGCCAAGAGTAATAACGCCGCACCACCATTGTGTGCAACCGCCACCATCAACGGCAACTGTGCAAGCACATTGGTAATACCTAGCCCAATCTGCACCAAGAGAATTACCAGGACCGCTCCCCCAAGACGCCGATGCACCGCTAAACGGGCAACCCGGATGAATACAACGGCGAGCGTCGCCACATAAAGTAGTACCGTTAACGCACCGAGACGATGTGCAAGATGGATAGCTGTCCGCGCCGGACTATCCAAAATACCGAATTCGTAATTAACCCCAAACGGCCGCCATAGGACAAACCCCTCACTGAAATTTGCCGCAGGCCACCACGAATTGCTGTGACAGGTCGGGAATTCAGGACAAGCCATCGCCGCATAATTGGTACTGGTCCACCCTCCCAAAAGTATCTGAAGAACAACCAATCCCAAGCCAATAACTACCCAGGGACGTAGGCGAGAAAACTGAATTGGCGATGGCACGAACCACCGTCCTTGGCGAAGACTCAACCACCAAGACAACGCCAAAGTAGTCATCCCTCCAGCCAGGTGAAGGGTAACAATAGCGGGATTGACCAATAACGTTACGGTCCACATCCCGAGTAGCGCCTGAAAAACAACAATGGCAACAAGCATCGTCGGCAGAACAACGGGAAGACCACGCCGCCGTCCTCTCCAAGCCATAACGGCCACCGTGCAGATGGCCAACCCCAGGCTACCGGCAAGATAGCGATGCACCATCTCCTTCCACGCCTTGGCAGTGTGGACTGGGCGTGCCGGGTGTACCTCATTCGCCTTATCAATCGCGCTCTGCGAGGTCGGTGCAACCAGTTGGCCGTAACAACCGGGCCAATCTGGGCACCCTAGCCCAGCATCGGACAGCCGAACATAGGCGCCAAAAACAATTACACACAACGCCAATGCGGTAACAAAGGCCGTGAAACGGGCAAAAGTAATTCGGTTCAAAATTTGAATACTCCTAATCAAAGAACTGCCCCTGGTGTCTTATCCGAAAAACTGAACCAAGGTTGTCAGTTTCATGTATCGAAATTTATCAAAACAGTAGGAAATGATTTCTGAATCTTCTACTCAGGTGAATCGGCAACTATCGTAGCGTTCTCTCGACTTTTTTGTCAAACCATTGTCGCTGAAAACTTCTTGTAACCCCAGAGGTCAATCTCGCATCAAGATTCTAACCATTGACAGTAACCTAAAAAATCACGAAACATTGGACACTTGTTTTAGTTTTCAAATCACTAAAGGATATCTTTCGACTGGAGCAGTACGCAATATTTCGAGTTATCTTAGAAAAATGGTAAAATGAGGCAGGTGTGTTGTCTTGTAATCATTATCCCTCCCTCGTAATGGGAGTGGGATAAACGATTTTGCCCACCACTGCTGCTCCGTGTCACCCAAGATGAGTCCCGCTCATCGTTTACGACTCCGACGAACAATGTGACCTCCGACCGGAACCAACCCATGAAAATAGAACCTGAGAATTCTCCACTGGCCGCCTCTACCCATCCAGCGAACCTACGGATAGTAACGATCTCCCCTCCCGCCCGTGAGCTGGCACTTGGCTGGTTAATCCTCGGTATCACCGCCCTGGCCATCGCCGGACTGTTCGCCATTCTCTTGGTTTTTGCTCGTACACCGGGGCTCTTAACCTTTATTCCTGCCGTAGATCTCTTTCGTACCACGTTGATTGTGCATGTTGATCAATCAGTACTTATCTGGTTTCTCGCCTTCGGCGGCGTACTCTGGAGCCTAGGGGAGCGCGAAATTACCTTCCCTCACCGTTTGGCACTGGTATTCGCTACTCTTGGCTGCCTTGCCATCGCACTCACCCCGTTCGTCGGATTTAGTGAGCCGTATCTCAACAATTACGTGCCGGTATTACGTCATCCTCTATTCTTTGGCGGGATATTACTCTTCGGAACAGGGGTGTTGCTCCAAGTGCTACTCGCCCTACGCCAAGCAACCACACACGCCTCCCACTGGACTCGACCTGACCGACTGGCGGCTCTTACCGCTGCGGTGGCAACACTTATCGCGCTTCTCGCGCTGGCCTGGACTTGGTTTCACCTTACGCGCTGGGAAGGCCAAGCCTATTTTGAGTACCTATTCTGGGGGGGCGGTCACACCATCCAATTTGCCTATACCCAACTCATGGTCGCGGCTTGGCTTGGTCTGGCCGCCGGATTAGGGTTGAAGTTACGGCTATCCGTTCGGGTACTTCAGGGATTGCTCGTCCTTGGCACACTGCCGATCCTGATTGTCCCCGTGCTCTATGCACGCTACGCGGTTGATTCCCCGGAGGCACACAATGCCTTTATGATTCTGATGCGACATGGGGGAGGTCTCGCGGCCATTCCTATTGGGCTCATGGTCGCCCACGGATTAGTAAAACGACGCGGAGAGATGTCTAGCGACGAACGTCCGTTGTATTCGGCCCTCACCGCATCGCTGCTCTTGTTTGTCATTGGTGGCGTACTAGGTTGGTTAATCTCCGGCCTCAATACCATCATTCCCGCGCATTACCACGGTTCTATCGTCGGGGTGACACTGGCGCTCATGGGACTCACCTACTACCTACTTCCCCTGTTGGGATTTGCACCTCCACCTTCACGATTGGCAACCATCCAACCATGGGTCTACGCGTCGGGACAATTGCTGCACATTGCGGGGCTCGCCGTCTCTGGGGCGATGGGGATTCAACGTAAAACTCCAGGAACCGCCCAAGGACTGGACACGCTGGGCGCCAAAATAGCAATGGGAGTTATGGGAATCGGTGGCCTTCTGGCCATTATCGGCGGGATTTTATTCGTGGTGGCTGTTGTCTATGCCCTACGCCACCCACGCACACCACGCTGGTAGGTAACAAACTCAAATCGCTAGCTATCACTCAAGTCAATCGTCATTCCGGCAGGGATCGCCGGAATAACGACCTAATGGTTTAGAGGAAGTCCGATTAGGTGAATGAAGAAAAGATCCCCAGCGACATCGCCGCCGTTGGAGATCTCCTGATGAAGGGGGAAGACTACAGATAGTGATCGATCAACAACACGGCAAAGATTGAGGTGAGATAGATAATCGAGTAAGCGAAGGTACGCATCGCCCAACCATCCTCGTCGCTACGTAGCAAACGCCAGGCGTGATAGACGAAACCCAATCCTAATACCACGGCCACCACCAGATACAACAATCCGCTCATGCGCGTTATAAATGGCATCAGCGACACCGCCAGCAACATCAGCGTATAGAGAAGAATCTGTTGTTTGGTAAAAAGAACACCATGCGTTACTGGCAACATGGGAATATTCGCCCGCGCATACTCCTCACGACGCTTGATCGCCAGCGCCCAAAAGTGAGGCGGCGTCCAAACAAAGATCAGCAGCACCAATAACAGCCCATGAATATTTATTTCACCGGTGACCGCAGTCCAGCCCAATAAAGGCGGCAACGCCCCCGCCAAACCTCCCCAAACAATATTCTGGGGGGTGTGACGCTTGAGAAATACGGTGTAGATCACGGCGTAACCGATAAAGGCACTGAAGGTGAGTATCGCAGTCAAAAGGTTCACCCACACCATCAAGATTGCCATCGCGACTAACGCCAACAACACCGCAAAGCTAATGGCATGGGGAGTATCCATCCGTCCACTCGGTAGAGGACGCCCGCGCGTCCGTTCCATTACCGCATCAATATATTGGTCCACAACCTGATTCACCACCGCCCCCGCCGCCGCCGACATCCCGATCCCGAGAAGACCAAGGAACAGCAATGGCCACGGCACAATTCCCGGAGTGGAGAGCAACATCCCCACCAAGGCGGTAAACAGAATCAACATAACAACCTTCGGCTTGGTCAACTCATAATAACGCCGCCAAGACAGGAATACGGTTTTCTGTTCGGTCTTTGTCAAGGAAATCTCGATGGTAGCCATAGGGGGTTTTTCTGACCTAGGAAAATTATCCTAGCCTACTAAGTTCAGGGATGGGTATCTATCACCAGACAACCACCCTAGGAGAATCAACAAAACCACAAAAATATTTTTTGACAAACCACGCAACACCTTTAGTGCTTTGAGGATCTCAACAGATGCTCCAGGTCCTTGAGTACGTCTTTCGACGGGGCATCGACAGGATAACGCATCATTAAATTCCCTGCGGGGTCCATGATGTAGAGATGATTCCAAAAATCGGTATTAGGGCCAAAAAACTCACGCAAAACTGGCAATGCGGAGGTGTCTGCCACCACCCCCCGCGCCCCCTCAAAATTGAAAGCAGCATCCTCCGTTCCGAGGGGTCCTACCAAGAGCACCATTCGCTCTACCTCAAATTGGCTCTCACCCAATGCCCGTCTGATTTGTAGCATCTGTGACAACTTGGCACGGCAAGCCTCAGCACAGGGCAGTTGCTCCACCGTCAGTAGAGTCCAGTGACGCCCCAACACCTCTGGTCCCATAAACGAAGTCCCGTTATTACTATGAACTAACTTGAGCCCCTGGGGCCAAGGATGCGCTGGCGAGATCAATTCGCCGTGATTGCTTCGGGTAGCCGGCAACCATTGCGGATTGAAATAGAAGAACCAAGAGGCAACTACCGGTAGGGCAAAAATCACCACCATCAACCACAACTGCCACAGACTGCGACGCGGCGTTCCGGCGAAATCATCTACACCTATCTGTTCAGCTTCTTTCATCTGCCAACTCTACGTGGTTAACCAATGACGAGCGCACAAACAACACCAACGCGATGAGCGCAAAGGCAAACCATTGGATGGCATAGCCGATATGCGTGACATCACTGGGAAGGTCATGCGGCCAATTACGTACGAAACCATGAGGATCCGCCGAATCTTGGAGGACAATTACTGACTGTAATGGATAGGAGGTTGTGGCCTGATATAAGGGGAGCGTCAGATATGGCCAGCGTTTACCCCATGCTTTAGCCGCATCATCGCTGCCGTGCAACACCAACGCTGGTGGGGAGGGAACCTCGACCACACCACTCACTGTCACTAGCTCGACCGGAACAGAGGCGGAATCCATCGTGGCCACCCAACCTCGATTCACTAATATGCGCCGCTCTGAACCAATAATGTGCAGTGGCGTGATGGCATAGAAACCGATCTTGTCATTGTAACGACGATTTTCGATAAAGACCTGGCCCGCCTCTTCAAAATAACCGCGCACCTGAACCTTACGATGATAGATATTCGTCACATCGACTAGATTATCACCAACCTCCAAGACCGAGGCTTGGGCACGAGAGGAAAGTTCAGCGGCCAATTGGCGCTTCTGCTCGGCCCGATCCAATTGCCAGAGACCCAAAGCTACACAGACACAGGCTGGCAACAACAGAAAAAAGACGGGCGCAACCCTCAATCTAAAATGAAACTTGCCAAGAGCCATGGATTGACTATGCTTACGTGAGGTGCGGTATAGTTGCCGTGCTACTCCCCGCTCCGGCGGGAAAAAACCAGTTTTCCTTACTCACTTGAATAGCAGACGAGGAATCCCATGAACATCATTGTCAAACTACCGGTCCTGCTTCTACTCGGTTTCATCGTCGTATCCCTCATTGAGGGAATGTACTTTCTTGCCAAGGACGACGGTGCCGTTGATCGCACTCGTGTCGTCAAGGCCCTGACGATCCGCATCACACTCTCCTTATTGTTGTTCTTGTTACTCATCCTGGGCTACTTCACAGGGCTAATCCAGCCCCACGAACTAGGCTAAACACCAACCCCGATGGCCATAATGATCCTTAATATGGCGCACTAAACCCCCCCTTTCTTTCTACCCCCGACATTGCTTGAACGGGGGTAAGAAAAAAGGGGGGATTTTTCTGTGTACAAAAGATCTCTCGTACTACATCCAGTATACGAAAATAAAGAGTCCTAACCACACCACGTCCACGAAATGCCAATACCAGGCAACCGCCTCAAAGGCAAAGTGATTGTGAATAGTAAAGTGACCCTTGATGGAACGTCCTAGGATTGCCATCAGCATAATGGCACCAATCGTCACATGAAGGCCGTGAAAACCGGTCAGCATATAGAAAGTTGAACCATAGACTCCGGAGTGCAGCGTCAGATTCATCTCTTCGTAGGCATGATGATACTCAAACGCCTGAAGACAGACGAAGAGGAGACCCAGGGCAACCGTCGCGATTAATCCCATTACCAACTGATTATTTTTTCCTATCTTCAATCCCCAGTGCGCCCAGGTGACTGTCGCGCCGGAAGTCAACAGGATCAGGGTATTGATTGCCGGGATTCCCCATGCCTCCATGGGATGGAATTCCCCGCCCAACTGCCCGGGACCTGCCGTAGGCCAGTGAGGTACAAATTGGCTATAGAGCATCTTGGTAGCTCCCATAAAGCCCTCTCCCCCCAACCACGGCACAGCAACGGCGCGAATGTAATAAAGCGATCCGAAAAAGCTCGCAAAAAAGAACACCTCCGAGGCGATAAACCACAACATCCCCTGGCGGAACGAACGATCCACCTGTTTGTTATAACTGCCCGCAAGATTTTCCTTCACAACATCGCCAAACCAACTAAACAGCAGGTAGGCAAACAATAAGAAACCACCCAATATTACGAACGGTCCTACCCCAACGCCGTTAACTGTCAGAGCCACACCGATCAGTATTGTAAACACCGAAAGCATGGCAACCACCGGCCATGGACTCGGCTCAGGAATGAAATATTGATTAGATCCGGGTTGCGTACTCGCCATACCATTCCCCCCAGGGATTACATATAAAAAGGATTTTGGGTTAGAACCCTCAACACTCACATCAGCCCCAACCGACCAGCCTGTTCGGTATCTATCAACAGGGTAGTAGCTGAAAGATGAGAATCAAAAGGTTTGGTTAAAAACTTCGTTACGTAACTCAGCCATCAGGTCTTAACGATGAGATCACTACGGAAGTAATCCATCAGAACCTTACCGGGTTATGCCTTTCCTCGGAAAAGGTCGGCCTCATTGCGGTCAACCACCGGGAATATCATTGCGTCACACGGACATCCGGTCCAGTTTCGATGCGCATGAAGGTATACAGAAGCATCACCGCATCGATTTCCTTCGGCAAATCGGGCGACACCGTAAATCGCAATGGCATCTCCACGCGCTCATCTCCCTCAAGCGTTTGCTTCTGGAAACAAAAACATTCCAGTTTGTGAAAAAAGTTGGTCGCCTGCCAAGGCACGATGGCGGGTATGGCCTGCCCCGTCACTCGTTGATGGGATCGGTTGACCGCAGAAAAGCGGACCTCGTAGGTCTCACCCACTTGCACACTGAGCGTGCGCGGCTCCGGCGGCTGAAAATCCCACGGCAGGTTCGGCTGCACTGCACCATCAAACTTGACAGTGACCCAACGTGGCGCTGCCGATATCCCTACGGTAGCGCCCGTCCGGGCAGTCTCCGCACTCGGCGAAATCCCTATCGCACTGCAGAAGAGTCCATACAACGGCACCAACGCGAAACCTAAGCCGAACATCCCGACCGCCAGAACAGCCAGTAACCACATAACGCGACGCTGCCGCGCCTGGCGGTCGGTGGGAACTTGGGTCATCCCCCGGTCATTCCCGCGATAAGTTTGGCCATCCCCTTCCAGAAAAATAGAGAGGATCCCAGGATTGCAAACACCAATCCCCCGAGCATCCAAGCGACACGAACATTTTTGCGGTGGAGCACGGGATCCATGGTTAAGCTACCTTGGGCGCAGTGGTCCAGCTATGGAACGGCGGTGGCGACGACAATTCCCACTCCAGCCCCTTCGCCCCTTCCCATGGCTTTGCCCCTGCAGGCTTACCACCACGGACGGTCTTGATGATGATGTACAGCAACAGAAGGTGACTTAGGCCAAAGACGAAAGACGCGACGCTCGACAACATATTGAATTCAGTGAACATCGGGTTGTAATCAACAATACGCCGTGGCATACCCGCCAGTCCCTGGAAGTGCTGCGGGAAGAACGTCACGTTAAAGCTGATGACATTGATCCAGAAGAAAATCTTGCCAAGACGTTCGTCATACATATGGCCTGTCCACTTAGGTAGCCAATAGAAAACTGCGGCGAATAGCGCGAACACTGCCCCTGGCATCAGCACGTAGTGGAAATGTGCCACCACGAACATACTGTCCTGATATTGCAGGTCAGCCGGGACTACTGCGAGCATTACCCCAGTCAAGCCACCAAAAGTAAACATCAACAAGATTGCCACGGCAAACAACATTGGTGTTTCAAAAGTCATCGCACCACGCCACATCGTCGCCATGTAATTGAAGACCATCAAACCGACTGGAATGGAGATGAGAATCGTACCAATCATAAAGTACTTCACCGCCCCCAGCGACATACCAATGCTGTACTGGTGGTGTGCCCATACTCCCATACCAATGCTCCCTAGGAGAATCATGGCGCCAACCAACGACTTGTACCCAAACAGCGGCTTGCGGGAGAAAGTCGGAATCACGGAGGAAAGCACGCCCATTGACGGCAGAAGCAGAACATAGACTTCGGGATGCCCAAAGAACCAGAACAGATGCTGGAAGAGCACCGGATCGCCGCCGCCGGCGGCATTGAAGAAGCTCGTCCCGAAGTGGCGATCAAACAACAGCATTGTTACGCCCCCCGCCAGCACCGGCAGGATCAGTATCAACAGGAAGGCAGTGATCAGCCAAGTCCAGACAAAGATCGGCATTTTCATCATGGTCATGCCTGGGGCACGCATATTGAAAATGGTAACGATAATGTTGATCGAGGCAAGGATCGAGGAGACACCGAGGATATGGACGGTAAAAATAAGGAAGTCCATCGACATACCGACCTGCACCGACAGGGGTGGATAGATAGTCCAGCCAGTATTGATCTGACTGCCACCACCGGGAAAGAACGGTACGATGAAGGACAGAACCAACATCACCGCTGCGGCAGGCAACAACCAGAAAGAGAGATTGTTGAGTCGTGGCAGGGCCATGTCAGGCGCCCCAATCATCAGAGGGATCATCCAGTTGGCAAGTCCTGCCGCAGCCGGCATGACAGCGCCAAATACCATCACAAGGGCGTGGTTAGTGACTATATTGTTGTAAAGGTCCGGTTGTAGTAACTGAATTCCGGGCATAAACAACTCCGCCCGGATTGCCATGGCACTCAGTCCGCCCAAAAACAGCATAATCAGGGCGAAGATCAGATACATCGTGCCGATGTCTTTGTGGTTGGTCGAGAACACCCACCGCTTCCAACCGGTAGGTGCGCCGTGCTCATGGTCGTCGTGATGCATGGTTGCTGTGGTCATATCTATCAAATCTCGTTAGCGTGATTCAGGTCTCGGTTAGCGGGCGGCCTTCACCTGGGCGGGTTGAACAACATCTCCCGTATTGTTACCCCAAGCATTGCGCTCGTAGGTCACGATAGCGGCGATTTCAAGGTCGTTGAGCATGTTCCAGGCGGGCATGGCCGTGCCAGTTTTGCCATTCAGGACCCGATCTAGGTGACCAGCAAGGGGACCGGTAGCGATCTTGCTACCCTTGAGGGCTGGAAAGGCGGGCGGTAGACCTTGACCGTTAAGCTGGTGGCAGGCACCACACTTGGTGTTGTAGAGGTCCATCCCCTTCTCCATAAGCGCCTCTTTGGTCCAAACCTTGGCGCTGGTAGCCTCTGCTGCTGCAGCAACTTTGAGGGCTTTCTGCTCCCCCACCCAAGCAGCAAACTTCTGAGGAGACACCGCATCCACTACGATGGGCATCCGTGAATGCCACGTGCCGCACAACTCCGCACACTGTCCACGGAAAGTTCCTTCCTTGGTAATCTCCGCCCAGCTTTCACTAACGTAACCAACGATAGCGTCACGCTTGAAACCAAACTCCGGCACCCACCAGGCATGATTAACGTCAACCGCAGCATTAAGGAAGCGAATCTTGGTGTTGGTAGGTAACACCACATGATTATCGACCTCACGCAGATAGAGGTCTCCCGCCTTATCTGCGGGAAGGAATCGACTCTCTATCTTGATGCCCTGGTCAATATATTCATACTCCCACCACCATTGATGACCAGTAATCTTGACATCCATCATCTTCTCTTTGGGGACATCCCAAATTCTCTCAAGAGTTTTATCAGCCGATCCTGCAATAGTAAAGTCAACACCGAGCACGATAGCCGGGACAAGAATCCACGACCACTTGCCAAACCAGCTTTCATGGAAATGCTGGTCAGGCTGATAGCCACGACTCTTACGGTGAAAGATAAGTGAATAGATGACCATCGAAAAGACAATGACGAGGATTATCGTAGCGATACGCGCCGTCATCATATGGACATCGTAGATCTCCTGCCCTATCGTCGTTGCTGGCGGTGGGAAGTTCACCCCCAACTCGGCATGGGCCGCACCGACTCCAAGCAGAGAGAGCAGCAAGGGCGTTGTGGTTGTGCGCAGTCTAGGCATACGTCTTCATACTCTCCAAGGCGAGTGTGAGAGGCCCTCTGGGGCCAATTCTAGGCTTAAGGTATCCGGGTGGTAGTACCCACAGGTAATGCACACCCACCCGGCCACCGTACGGCGCGGATCATGCTCAATACTATTGGGAAATGCAATACACCACCCCCATAAATGTCACGGGGGGTTAGCAGGAGAGAGCCTGATATTTTTTGTGAAATTACGATCGAATCGTCGATTAGGTCCATCGGTCCGCGAATATCACACGCAACCTACGACAACTCATTAGCCGTCCCAATGAGACTAGAAAAGGGGTGAAACGGGGATCAAGCGACTAGCGACGAACAAACGATTAGTCAACCGTTTATCATCTGGGGTTGGGGCTCTGCAACAAACTAACGAGAACCGAGAACCCGGGTTGTCACCTATTCGTCATCTCGGTAGGGAATACCTGAATGACAAATAAGCGACAATTCGAGTAATCAACGCCATCGCCACGCCACTATCTATCAACAACCAAGATCGAAACGAATGAACGATGGATGCGAGTTACCCAGTATCAATCGTCGGATTGAAAACGTAAGGTGTGGGGGTTATCAGGGCCAGGGACACGCCCCAAACCGATGAGACCACTGCCCTGTAAGAGCAGCTCTTCGCGGTGGAGCACCACCTCGCGGCCGTCCTCGGTTCGCACAAAGGTCCCGTTGGTGCTTTGGTCTTGGATAATGAACTTGCCATGCCGACTCTCGATGCGGGCATGGGTCCGCGAGGCCAAGGGTTCTGCGGTAACCAAATCGCTGTTTTGCCCTCGCCCCAAAGTTACACATTGGCGCTGTTGACCAATCTCCAGCTTCTTCTCACCTAGCTCCAGGTGCAACAGCCTCACACGCACCGAGGGACTAGGAAGGGAACTCACCATCACACTGGTCAAGTCCTCCTGCTTCCAGATGACCTCGTAGATGTCGATCTCTTCCAGCTTCCCCTTGACCGTGGTACGTCCCAGACAACGGGTATCAAAGGAACTCTGCCCGCCGAGAGATTCGATGGTCTGCCCGGTACACAGGGTCTGATGGACTTTGGTCAGACTGACCACGCGCGCCGCTAGATTGACCGCATCGCCGAAGATATCCCCATCTTCCATCAGGGTTGGACCGTAGTTAATCCCAATCCGTACGCCGAGCTGCGGTTGCGATAGCGGGTCCTTGTTGTTATGGGTAAGGTCCGGATCTAACGCCTCGTGCATGGCTGCACTGGCCTCGACGGCTGCTCGAGCAGAGGGGAAGATACATAGCAACTCGTCACCGATGGACTTAACGACGGTCCCCTGATTCCGAAGAGTTATCTCGGTAAGCGTGGCAAGACAGCCGGCCACTATGCGACGAGCAACGACATCCCCCAAAGACTCATAAAGGGCTGTACTGCCGCTAATATCGGCAAACATGATAGCTAACGAATGAACCTGAGCCGCCATGATAGGTAGACACTCTCGCCGGGTGCTATGGACCGCCCGCTAACAAGTTACCTAACCTCGCGTGGCCCAGGCATATCTTAGATCAAACCTATGGAAAAACAACGTGGCGCTCTTGCTTAGTCGTTGATGAACCGCGTAGTGCCTCACTAAGGGGATACATTCATCCCAACGACTGTCATCCGGCACACCAGAAGCGCCCCAAGCTCCGTTCTCCAAAACTTACCCATCTATCACGATGACAAACGGTGTTCGGCTCCTGCTTCATCGAGGCTGGCCAGGGAATGGCTTGGTTTTCGCCAGTAAGACTCCCCTTAGCGGGGAGTCTTACGCGGATTGCGCCGCAGCCGACAACTCCCCCAGGTCTCACGACCTCTCCACAGGCTCAAGATTCCGTGGAACTCACGGTACGTTGATATTGTTGACTATCCAGTTTGGTTTAGCAAATGAGCCAAAGTGGATAAAAACATCCAGTAATCCTATGTCGAGGGGTGTATTTGTGAATGTATATCCATAAAAGAGCATATACCTGACACCAGTCGATTACCCTCGTAGAGATAGCCTTACAACCGCCCCCCCCCCTGAACACCAGATAAATCACATATTTGACAAGAAATTCCGCAAACACAATCGCTTTTTCACAGACAAAAGACAGACGTTCAGCGTGTCATTCATACCCAATTTCCTTTTAAGAAGCGTATTACCCTCCCCGTCGCCCCATAGCCCTGGTATCCTCCCGTCGCTTGGCGCCAACACAATAGGCATTGCGACAGGAGTATTCCGTGCCCTTTAGCAAAGACATCTGTCTCTTCGCTCTCCTCGGATTTATCCTAGGGATGGGGGGGGTGGTACGCCCTGCTCTTGCTGTGGTTACTAATCACGGGGAGTTCGTAGCCTCCGATCAATGCCCTGCAACTCTTACGTTACAAGAGGTAAATCCCGGCCGAGTACAGTTGGAACCTGGGCGGGCCTACCGTGCCCTGGCCCTGAACCGACGGGGCGGAAATTGGGTACGCATCATCATACCGGAGGCCCGACCACGTGTGCGCTGGGCCGACCTGGACTGTGGGGAGTATCGCGCAGACGAGGGAACACTACGTTTCGCTCCTTTTTTTGACCAGCGGAACAATCCGGTCTATGTCGACTATCCCCGAGAAAATCGCCAGGACATCACCCCGCAACCACCGCCGGTCAGCCCCCTGGAGGAGCGTTTACTCGCTCTCTGCGGTCACCCAGGAGACTACCCAGAACCGGGTGCCTTTCGTGCCCTAATAGAATCAGAGCCCCACCTCCTGGCGGATCTGACCGAGGCATTAGGCTGCCAAGTAGGGGCAACGGACTGCGGACACGAGGCCATTCTCGACCGTATTACCGATCTATGGTTTCTCGCGGACGGTTTCCGACGTGTTTTCTGTGGAGAGGCAGGTCCGACACGCCTGGACGGACCTCACTACCGCGCCGCCTATCTACAATTCCAGCGCCGGGGCTGGGCTGGACTGATGGCACCCCATAGAGGACGCGAGGAGATCGTACCGGGAGCAATCTATAGCGTGGGGACCGAACACGAATGGCGCGGCCAACGGGTACAGACACCGGTATCACCAGGCTATTTCTACACCCTGGACGGCGCTGAACTACTGGTACATGGAACCCGTGCCATCACCCTCTTAGGTGCCCCAGCCACGAAGCAAGCGTGCCGCTACACCATCAATGACCCACACCTGGCAAAGCCCTTTCACAGCGTCGTAATCGGCAAGGATGGCGGTCTAAAAACCTTCTACCCGACGGCCCTGGCAGACCGAACGCTACGGCCTTGCCAGCCATAGACGGTTATTCAGGGTGCAACCGAAACGAAGACAGTGAAGAAGGAAAAATCGCGGGAATTAGTGCCTGACCGAAAGACCCGATCTTCGCATTCCCACGCTGGAGCGTCACTGCCATTAAGTTAGGGAATTCTGTTTTATAACAAACAGTTACCAATTCTGTTACATCGTTCCCACGCTCCGCGTGGGAACGATGTAACTATTTGTTTTAGGAGAGATTCCCTTAACTTAATGGCAGTGACGCTCCAGCGTGGGAACACGGGCTTCGACGCTCCTGGCTTGGTGGTAGTTTAGGCGCGAGTGGTGGATGTATACGGAATACGAGACGCAAGAGCATCCCGACCTGCATTCTCACATGGAACGTAGGAACGAGATAACCCTGCGACTCCTCCGAGATCGTAAATTCTTCATTGCAAAACCAAGACGGTTTTCGACCAGACGCCAATTACTCAACTAGCGCCAAAGACGCGCTTTCATATCAGCCTGAGGCAGCGCGCTCCAGCAATGAAAACGACGTGAATCCAAGGAATCAGGAGCGGCGACATAAAACCACAACTTGTGGCTTGCCACGCCAACCATTCTAGCGCGACACACACCATGGCACAGGTGCGCGGTTTGAGTTGGTTACCGCAGGCTCGCGCCAAGGCCGTACTAGCAAAGTTGATTTCCCTCACCGAAAGGAATCCTGCGATTTCCTGGGGCCGAGAGATTCATGGATAGCAATCTCCTTCTGTCAATATCCCATACGCCATCAAGTGTGGAAATTATTTGATTTTTGGGGAATCTGGTGCCAGGTGTGATTAGGGTATGATCCCGCCAAATTCCAAATTCTTCCAATCCTCTCTAATTGAGAGAAATACATCATCATGCGGCCATTCCTACCAATCCTGGCGGATCATGACGAGGCATCACCGGATGCTTTCGTGTTTTGGGGTGCTGGACGGCGAGGTATATTGCCTGCGGCTTTTGTTCTGAATGTCTCGTTGGCCTCGGACGCAATTCCTATCCCTTTTAGTATGTTGGCCTTGGAGGGGATGGTCGCGCGGGAGGGAGTGCTTACGCCCCAAATTGATTGGACCGTACATTGGGGAGGCACAAGGCAGGCCGGGAGATACCGGATTCAAGTCCAGACATCACGAGGACCCGTATGGTTTCGGGTGGATTCCGTCGCGCGAACCACTTTGGCAACCGAGGATGTTTCAACGTTGGCAGAAATGGAGGAACTGATCGCGCCATTGGCGGTGGCCTCCGCCAATTCTTATTCGGCATCAATCTTCCGCGACACGTGGGACCAGGAGATCACCCTGCTCATCACGGAAACCCAAGGGCAAACCGTGGCCCTACCGGCCGCTGCCGTGGCGCGAGTTGAACGGCCAAGTGGCATCTGGGCAGCGCGCCAAGCCAATGAGTATCAAGTGGCGTTGGCGGGGGAGTTGGTAACGGGGGTATCGCTGGGGTACTGGCTGGGCCACCCCACGTCCGAAGAGAGGGAAAACGCGTGGGCCCTGGTCGTGGCCGGAAATAATGGCCAAGTTGCAATTCTAACCACGTTCGTGCATGGACTTATCTCCATACCGCGTCATCACCTCCACCGTTTGGTGCGAAATTCTGGTGAATCTGTTTGGTATTTGGATCAACAACGTGGAGCAATCGAGGTACTTGACCCAACCGTGATTGCGGGTGGCCAACCTTCGGCGTTAAGCCAACTCCTCGCTTCGCCTAACTCCCCCCCCCCTGGATTCTATGAACCCAGCGGAGCGCCGTTGTGGTTTTGGCGCCAACCGTGGCTTGATGGCGCACGTTGGGCCCTATGTCTGTGTATTTCCCGCCACGCTGGTCCTTCAGGTGGTGCGTGAGGCACGAATACTGACCAAGCGCCAAAGGAATTATCACCCCGTGCTCGATCTATCCCAGCTACTCTGCCGTGCCCCCCCCGTTCCCCGAGGCTGCCGGGCATTGGTAGTGAAACGTCGCGGACATCGGCCATTGGCGATTCTGGTTGACGAAGTTACTTTGCCCGAAGATGATCCCATCTGGCACCCATTTCCCGTCGTGCCAACGGCCATTCATGAATTTTTCGCAGCCATCACCCTACAGGGTGAGGAGTGCCGTCTGTTAATTCGTGAGGAGCTTTTCCAAAATCGGCGTGACCCCACCATCACTGCTCGGATTCGTGACACGCTAATCGGTTGGATCGAATCCCCATGTCCCTGATTCCGTCACTCGTCGTGCAATCCCGGCGATACCATATGAATAGTCATATTGGAGATATCCGTCCATGTTAAAGAATCTCAAGATTGGTCCAAGGCTATTACTCTTGGTAGCACTACTGATTTTATTCATGGTCTTAATTGGCGTAATCGGTTTACGCGGAATACAGGCCACAAGCGCCGGTCTTGATACTGTCTACAACGATCGAGTGGTCCCCTTGCGGCAATTAAGCCTCATCGCCGATTTGTACACACGCAAGATCACCGATACTGCGTTTCAGGCTCGCGATGGTGCATTGACTTCTTCCGGGGCGATCAAAGCCATCGACGCCGTGCTTACGAGTATCAGGAAGGAGTGGCAAGCTTATTTATCGACCTTTCTTGTGGAGGACGAGCAAGCCTTGGTTCGACAGATCAACCCACTCATGGTGGTGGCCGATCAAAGCATTGATCGCCTACGTACCTTCCTGGAATCTGGTCAGACGGAGGAGATAGCAACATTTATTACGACGACCCTCCAACCTAGCCTCAACGCGATCGATCCGAAACTTGCTGCCCTTTCCGACGTACAGATCCGCGTCGCCCAAGAGGAATATAACACTAATCATGAACGTTACCAAAGAACCTATTTCTCCATGATGGCATTGCTCGCGGTGGCGATTGCCCTCGCCATTGTGTTCAGCTTCGCCATTATCCGCTCGATTACACGCCCGCTAACCCACCTCCGAGCCCTTTTTGATCAATTGGCCGACGGTAATCTCAAGGCCGAGATCATCCACGACGGTCGTCAGGACGAAATCGGACTGATGACCCAAGCGATTCTTCGACATCTAAACGCCCTCAAGCTCGCTGGAGCGGATCGGCGTACCCTGATCGATGGGACCAAGAGCGGAATGCTCACGGTACGGGTGGATCCCGCCCGTCATCGTGGTGATTTCGCGACCCTGGCCCAAGGGGATAACGATTTGGTGGAAACCCTGACCATCCCATTATTCGAGGTAGCCAGTGTAATGGCGAAACTGGCTTCCGGAGATGTGCGGGGACGAATGAGCGGTGCCTATAACGGTGACTTGCGCGCCCTCAAAGGCAATGTCAATCGCAGTTTGGAGGGTTTGGCGGCGCTGTTGACGGAAATTTCCGATTTCGCCAATGCGCTTGCCAACGGGGATATTCGCCGTTCCCTCGAAGGCGCCTATCAAGGCGATTTTGCTGCCATCAAGGTGAATATCAACCGAGCGATGGAGCAATTACGCGACGTGATCGGGACCGTTATCCATGCAGCGCAACAGGTCGCCCATTCTGCTGCCGAGACACGAGCGGCAGCCAATGATGTATCGCGTCAGGTGACAAATCAAACCATAACGCTTTCCGACGTTTCCCTGGCGATTGAACAAACGGCGGTGGCGGTCGCTGATATTGCCAATCGAGTCGAGCGCGGCAGTATGCTGGCGCGCGACACAGCGACCGCTGCCGAGGATGGGCAAACCAAACTCGGTCATCTAACCAATGCTGTCGAACGTATCCATACGGGCAACGCACGCATCGGCCAGATTAGCAGCCTCATCGCCAGTATCGCCGACAAAACCTATGTCTTGGCGCTCAATGCCGGATTAGAGGCGATACGCGCCGGCGACCAGGGGCGCGGTTTTGGGCTCATTGCCCACCAAATCACGCAACTCTCCGAGGAAGTCTCCCATGCCACCCGCGATATTCGTAGCTTAATCGAGGATGCCATCAACCACGTCCAAACAGGAGTCAACGCCGCGCAAGCGGCAAATTCCGCAATTACCCAGATTGTCGCCTCCGCCCATGAAAGTGACGCCACGATTCAGGCCATCGCCGCTGCGGTTGAGGAACAAAGCGCAACCACTCAGGATTTAAAGGAGCAGGTCAACCGCCTACATGCTACGGGGGAATCCACAGCGGCGGCAGCGGAAGAAATTTCATCCACCATGGCCGCACTCGACGAAATGGCTAGGAATTTGAAAACCGAATCCGAACGTATCCGTATTGCCTAAGGACCGCGCCCATGGTAGAAAAGTTCTTCAATCCGTTTCGGATGATCTCCGAGAAATTTCTGTGGCCACTCCTGATCTGCATGGGAGTTTTCGCTTTCTTTTATTTTGGCGACGATAATCAAGCATTCGGCTTGGCCGCGATGGATAGTACCCGCAAGGCGCTGAAATACGTGCTCGGGGTGATTGCCTTCCTGGCACTAGCGATCCTGGCACAACGCTTCATTCGTTATGTGATTTTCGACGGATTGGTTGCCCGAACTACTGGCACACCCGTACCAAAGCTGCTGACACAAATTTCGGGACTGATCATTTATACGATTGCCCTCACGGCATGCGCGGGGATCATTTTCAAGCAGGATTTGACCGTCGTCTGGGCCGCTTCGGGAGTCGCGGGACTGGTGCTCGGCATGGCGTTGAAGGAGTTGCTTCAGGACGTATTCGCTGGTATCGCCCTGAATATTGATCGGGCGGTTCGCATCGGTGATTATGTGCAATTACATCGAGCCGGTGATGGCATCATCAATGGCCAGCTGTTAGAGATTAGTTGGCGAACCACCCAGATTAAAGACCTCTCCGGAGATGTGGTGGTGCTACCCAATAGTAAATTCAGCGCATACACCATCACGAATTTCAGCAGACCCAAGCCAACGGGGAAGCGAAGCTTTAGCGTAATGCTGGATGCCACGATTCCTCAGACGCGCGCGGTGCGGATCCTCCAAGCTGCTGCCTTGGAGGCGATGATCGGTTTCGCGGGACCGGATAGCACCACACCGAAGGTGAAAATCAAGGAAATCAAACTCGATGGCATCGAATACGCAATCAGTTTCGAGGCCGAATGGTGCCAGTTGAGCGAATTGCGTGCCTTAATCTTTCAATATGTTCTGGCCCATTTGGCTCACGCCGGGATTGAACCAGCGCGCAGCACCAGGGTCATTCAACAAGGCGAAGCGCAGAACACCACACGAAAGAATCTTGGCCTACCCGACGTGACCCGTCTGATTACCGTAATTGGCAAGGTTAATCTCTTTCATGGCCTGGTCGAGGAAGATTTGCGCCAATTGGCGGAAGGTGCCCGATTGCGTGTTGAGTTACCGGATCGGATCATTGTTCAGGCTGGTGAAGCGGGTACGACACTTTATTTAGTGCTAGAAGGACTCTTACTGGCAAGCACGGGACGCCACCGTGGTTCACGTCCCACCTTGCCACCCTTGCTGCGTCCCGGTGACTTATTCGACGCCTCTGCGATTTTACTCGGGGATGCACACATCAGCACGGTACGCACTCGCACCCCAGCTTTGATTTGTGAATTCGAACATGCCCTATTGCAGCGGTTCTTTCAGTCAAGTTTTGACGCCTTCCAGAAAGTCACTAGGCAGCTCGCCATTCAGTACACGCAAAATTCCACAGGACAGTCGGAGATTGTCGCAATGAATCGAGACGAAGTAATAAGCGATATTCATCGTCAAATGCGTCATGTTTTCCCCGGCGCAGCGTCGGCACCATCACCCCGGCCAGCAATTACCGATCAAGCCATCAAACACTAACTCAAATAATCGTGTGTAGCATCCGAGGGACCATTCTTTCAGTTTTTAATGTATCGGAAAAACAAAAAACGATGAGCAAAAGAACAGTCAGTTACTAGATTGTTCATCATTTATATTGGGAGGGAAAATAGGAGTTGGGTTGTTAAAATAATTGGATTATAAACCAACCCAAACTATATATTAGTTCCAAAAATATGAAGCAGAATCAGAAAACAAGGCGCAGTGATCCTAGGAATCAGGTTTGGAAACATCCGGTTCATATCCGTCCCCCACTTGTCCATTTGGACCTTGGTGCAAACGGAACAGAAACGGCTTTTACAGGAGCGAGGAACATGGCATATTTCCGCAGGATGAACGGGACAGGCGAAGGTGACGTAGCCTAGGAAGCTGTTTAGGAAATTCGCGACTAGTGGGCGCGACGTCTGGGATGACACGCGTGACATGGCAGAAAAGGAAACCAGGATTTCTTATGAAAAGTTTCCCGAACAATGCCCACGGAAAACTGGATAATATCTTATCGGATAACTGGTTGCCGCAGTTTGAATCGATTGAGCCCGCGTAGGATGCGGTGAGGAACAAACTCGCATCCTACGCGAGTTATCCACGCTAACCAACCGCAAGCAAAGAGATGTCGGCAACCCGGAGGAACAGATCAGCAATTCCCTTAAGAAGGGCTAAACGATTCTCTCTCACGGCCTTATCATCCGCCATAACCATTAACTCATCGAAAAAGCTATCCACCGCCCCTTTCAATCCCGCGAGTTGGGTCAGCGCTCCTTGATAATCACGACTCTCCCACTGCGAGCTAGTTTTCTGTTCGAGTGAGCGAAACTGCGTAGCCAACACTCGTTCCGCCGATTCGGTTAGCAAATGGTCTGATACTACGGCAGGGATAGTCTCCCGGGCCTGGCGCAAAATATTTTTGATGCGCTTATTGGCCGCCACTAGACTCACCGCCTCAGGAAGCGCACGGAAGATATGCACCGCGTGAATACGAATATAAAAATCTAAAGGATGCCGAGGCCGCCGCGCTACCACCGCTTCAAATTCATCAGATTGCAGCCCTTGATCCAAGAAATAAACCCGCAGCCGTTCCATCATGAAGTCATAGACCTGATCCACAACATTCTCTTGAATAAGTCGATGTTCGGAAGTTTGATGAAAAACTTCCACCGCCTGAGTCAATAATGCGACCAGATCTAAATCCAAGCGGCCTTCGATAATAATGCGCAACGCCCCCAACGCGGCCCGACGCAATCCAAAGGGATCTCTATCACCAGTAGGCGGAGAGCCAATACCAAAAATACCCACCAAGGTATCTAAACGATCGGCAAGAGCAATGGCCTGCCCAGTCGGGGTAGCCGGTAGGGCATCTCCCGCAAAACGCGGTAGGTATTGTTCCTCCAGGGCGGTAGCTACCTCATCGGACTCTCCGTCATGGTGGGCATAATAACGACCGATAATCCCCTGAAGCTCAGGAAATTCCCCCACCATATCAGTAAGCAGATCACATTTAGCCAACCATGCGGCTCGTTCCGCACTCTGAGGGGCACTCCCCAATTGAATTGCAATGGTCAAAGCGAGTTTACCCATCCGCTGAGCTTTGTCGTACAAGGTACCAAGACGCTCCTGAAAGAGCATTCCTTTCAATCCATCCATACGCAACGACAACGACCGACGGCGATCCTGTTCCCAGAAAAATGCAGCATCGGATAGCCTTGGCCGAATTACTCGCTCATTCCCTTCACGGACCCGTGCAAGGTCACGACTGTCGATATTACTCAGGGTAATGAAGTGGGGGAGCAATTTCCCCTCAGCATCTACCACGGGAAAATACTTCTGTTTTCCCTTCATGGTGGAGATGAGGGCCTCTGAAGGAACCGCCAAGAAACGCGATTCAAAGTTTCCTGTCACCGGCACCGGCCATTCCACAATACTGGTAACTTCATCGAGAAGAGATTCATCTAATATCACCCGCCCACCTAGACGTAGTGCGGCAGCCTCCACTTGATGAACAACCTTCGCACGCCGCTCAGCAAAATCAGCAAGGACAAACCCCTGATCTTTCAGAATACTGGCATAGGCCCGAGGAGAGGAAATGACAATGGGGACAGGATGATGAAAACGATGGCCCCGAGTCTCACGACCAGTACGCTGTCCCAAAATCTCGGCGTCAATAATCTCCTCACCGAGAAGCATCACGGCCCAATGCACTGGCCGGACAAATTCAACTTTCAAGGCACTCCAACGCATCCGCTTAGGGATCGGCAATTCGGCCAGGGCCGACGTAACAATGCCAGGCAATAACTCAGCGGTAAGCCTCCCCAGCTCCTGGCTCCGAAATACCAGCCACGCACCTTTATCCGTGGTGAAACGATCCAATTGATCAACCTCAACCCCACAGGAGCGTGCAAAACCGCGCGCTTGCGGGGTAGGGAGGCCATCTTTATCAAAGGATGCGGTCAATGCGGGTCCACGCCGTTCGACGTTACGATTCGGTTGACGAATTGCCAGATCCTGCACCAATACCGCCAAGCGCCGGGGAGTAGCGTAGATCTGGAATTCTCCGTAGGGAAGACCAGCCTTACCAAGCCCAACCCGAATCCCTTGCCCCAACGCCTCGGACAACGTCCGCAACGCGAGAGGAGGAAGTTCCTCAGTACCCAGTTCGAATAGAAAATCCGTTCTTTCGTTCATTGTCGTAAAGTTCTAGACCGTTACCATTGGGAAACCGAGGGCTTCACGCCGCTCGTAGTAGGATTGGGCAACACCTCGCGCCAAGGTACGTACCCGAAGAATGTAACGCTGCCGCTCGGTCACAGAAATGGCACGCCGCGCATCCAATAGATTGAACGTGTGCGAGGTCTTTAGCATCTGCTCATAGGCCGGCAACGGTAATCCTGCCTCTAACAATTTCTTGGCGGATGCCTCACAGGTATCAAACCAATTAAACAAACTGGCAACATCGGCATATTCAAAATTGTAGGTGGACATCTCCACCTCATTTTGATGAAAGACATTCCCATAGGTAATCTTTCCAAAAGGTCCCTCGGTCCAGATCAGATCGTAGACACTTTCCACACGTTGCAAATACATAGCAATACGTTCCAATCCGTAGGTAATCTCTCCGGTCACAGGGAAACAATCCAATCCCCCGACCTGCTGGAAATAGGTAAATTGAGTTACCTCCATGCCATTTAACCACACCTCCCAACCCAATCCCCACGCCCCTAAGGTAGGTGATTCCCAATTATCTTCTACAAAACGGATATCATGAACCAGCGGATCGATCCCCAGCATTTTCAGGCTATCCAGATACAACTCTTGAATATTCAGGGGCGAGGGTTTGAGCACCACTTGGAATTGATAGTAGTGCTGGAGTCGATTCGGATTCTCACCATAACGGCCATCCGTAGGACGCCGCGAGGGTTGAACATAGGCAGCTCCCCAAGGCTCCGGTCCAATGGCACGCAAAAAGGTCGCAGGATGAAAAGTCCCTGCGCCCACCTCCATATCGTAGGGTTGCAATACAACACATCCCTGGGCGGCCCAGTATCCCTGCAATGCCAGGATGAGTCCCTGGAAAGTACGAACATCCCCCGCAGGGCTGTTACAAGAATCGGGGTGATCAGTCACGGACGCAATTTCCTTACGGTTAATCATCGGATCTCTCGCCCGCGAAGCAACATTATCAACCGTCGGGGCCACAAAAGACCTTCGATAATCTTTACGATACTCGCGATTCGCGATGTAACACAACAAAAAAAGCGGTACCAGGAGTACCGGTACCGCTTCGTTTTTAGGAGTGCCGATGGGCGGAGTCGAACCGCCACGGCTTGCGCCACCGCCACCTCAAGACGGCGAGTCTACCAATTCCTCCACATCGGCAAAAATTACGGAGGTGATTATAAACAACTTCCCGCTATGTCAAAAGACATAATGATTGAAAATCCTCACTTAGCAACCGAATCCTTCGAAGACCTCTCGCTCGTCGAAGAGGACGGAGGAACTTCGGCCGCAGCCTCGGGCGCTGACACTGGCTGCTCCACCGCAGGTACACGCGCCAGCGAGTCTGAAGCTACCGGAGCCGATTCTGCCGGGGAGGATACCACTGGCTCGGCAACAGTAACCGGCCCGGATGTAATCGGAGCTCCAGATATCGAATCTCCGGGAGGCACCGCTGCCTGTACAGGGACTCCCGGATTTACCGGCAGGTCATGAACCACAACCTTCTCAACCGGTGCTACCGGAGTTGGGATAACAGAGGTTACAGCACCTGACTCTTTACCCTTCCCCGAATCCTTGGCGGACAACGGCACCGGAACCTGAGACGTTGGCAGATCCATGGACTCAGCAGGATTCTTCGGTTGGGAAGAGCTATCCGCTGGTTGAGCCGCAGTAGAGGCTGGTCCCATCAAATCCGTAACACTCTGCCGCTGGTGCAATTGGCCACTCAGGTAGGCCAGAGTGAGACTCGTCGTAAAAAACACTGCGGCTAAGATGGCCGTGGCACGGGTCAGAAAAGATGACGAACCTCGCGCACCAAACAGGGTCTGCGATGAACCGCTACCAAAGGCCGCCCCTGCATCCGCCCCCCGTCCGTGCTGAAGCAGCACCAATCCGATCAAGGCCAAGGACACTGCAATGTGGACAAACATCAAAATAGTACGCATTTCGTACTCTTTAAACTAAACCAACAGTGAGGCGCATCAAGCTGCTGCGCAGATAGTGAGGAATTCTTGCGCATTAAGTGATGCGCCCCCGATCAATCCGCCATCGATATCGGGCATTGCGAACAATTCAGCGGCATTACTGCCCTTAACACTGCCACCGTAAAGAATGCAAACCTTGACCGCAGTCTTCGGGTCGCGGGCAGCGATCCGGGCACGAATGAAGGCATGCACCTCTTGGGCCTGCTGCGGACTGGCGGTACGACCCGTACCAATGGCCCACACCGGCTCATAGGCAAGAACGCCCTGCGCCAGTGCCGCCACTCCCTCCAGGTCCATCACTGCATCCAACTGACGCGCTACCACCGCCTCGGTTACCCCCGCTTCCCGCTCCTCCAACCGTTCTCCAACACACAAGATGGGCACCAAACCGGCAGCACGCACCGCCGCAAACTTTGCAGCAACCACAGCATCGTCCTCACCATAGAGGGTACGACGCTCGGAATGACCAACAATGACGTAGCGCCCGCCAACATCGGCAAGCATCGTTACCGCCACTTCACCCGTAAAAGCCCCTGCCTTCTCAGCGGAACAATTCTGTGCCCCCAGTCCCACCGGACTACCCACCAACTGAGCACTAACCTCGGTTAGGAACACAAAGGGGGGACAAACCACTACTTCGGCATTGGGGACTCGATCCAATCCAGCCAAAACCTCGGCGACCAACTCCTTCGCTTCAGCACGGGATCCGTTCATCTTCCAATTGCCAACTACCAGTGGTCTGCGCATACAAAATCTCCAACCGAAAGAAAGGTCGATAAGCTTACCTCTTCCGTGGTCGGAACACAACCGACTGAAAAAGAACGGTTATCCGTCCAGATTAAAGAAAGAAATTAAAGGGGGTGGTGTCGTGGGGCAGGTATTGGGGTGAAACTACCGACCAAAAAAAACCCATCATCCGTTACGGATGATGGGTTTCTGTTTAGGCGCCTGGCAGTGACCTACTTTCACATGGGAAATCCACACTATCATCGGCGCAGGACGGTTTCACTTCCGAGTTCGGGATGGGATCGGGTGGTTCCCGCCCGCTATAGCTGCCAGGCAAACTGAGATGGGCTCATAGCCCAATGGACGAGTTGTGCGGGTAGTTCCACCCACAGAATATTTGGGTGTTATATGGTCAAGCCTCACGGCCAATTAGTACTGGTTAGCTACACGCATTACTGCGCTTCCACACCCAGCCTATCAACGTTGTGGTCTCCAACGGACCTTCAGGGACCTTAAAGGCCCAGGGAGATCTCATCTTGAGGAGGGCTTCCCGCTTAGATGCTTTCAGCGGTTATCCCATCCGTACATAGCTACCCGGCAGTGCCACTGGCGTGACAACCGGAACACCAGAGGTACGTCCACTCCGGTCCTCTCGTACTAGGAGCAGCTCCTCTCAAATCTCCGACGCCCACGGCAGATAGGGACCGAACTGTCTCACGACGTTCTAAACCCAGCTCGCGTACCACTTTAAATGGCGAACAGCCATACCCTTGGGACCGACTACAGCCCCAGGATGTGATGAGCCGACATCGAGGTGCCAAACCTCCCCGTCGATGTGAACTCTTGGGGGAGATCAGCCTGTTATCCCCGGAGTACCTTTTATCCGTTGAGCGATGGCCCTTCCATACAGAACCACCGGATCACTAAGACCTACTTTCGTACCTGCTCGACCTGTCCGTCTCGCAGTCAAGCACCCTTATGCCTTTGCACACAATGCGCGATTTCCGACCGCGCTGAGGGTACCTTCGCGCTCCTCCGTTACTCTTTGGGAGGAGACCGCCCCAGTCAAACTACCCACCATGCACTGTCCCCCGCCCGGATTACGGGCTCAGGTTAGAACCTCAAATATACCAGGGTGGTATTTCAAGGTCGGCTCCACGCAAACTGGCGTCTGCGCTTCGTCGCCTCCCACCTATCCTACACAGGCAGATTCAAAGTCCAGTGCAAAGCTATAGTAAAGGTTCACGGGGTCTTTCCGTCTTGCCGCGGGTATACCGCATCTTCACAGCAAATTCAACTTCGCTGAGTCTCGGGTAGAGACAGCGTGGCCATCGTTACGCCATTCGTGCAGGTCGGAACTTACCCGACAAGGAATTTCGCTACCTTAGGACCGTTATAGTTACGGCCGCCGTTTACCGGGGCTTCGATCAAGAGCTTCACCTTGCGGCTAACCCCATCAATTAACCTTCCGGCACCGGGCAGGCGTCACACCCTATACGTCCACTTACGTGTTCGCAGAGTGCTGTGTTTTTAGTAAACAGTCGCAGCCACCTGGTCACTGCAACCTCCCTCCGCTCCGGGTGTTTCACCCTTCACGTACCGGAGGCACACCTTCTCCCGAAGTTACGGTGCTATTTTGCCTAGTTCCTTCACCCGAGTTCTCTCAAGCGCCTTAGGATTCTCTCCCAGCCCACCTGTGTCGGTTTTCGGTACGGTTTCACTCTACCTGAAGCTTAGAGGCTTTTCCTGGAAGCAGGGCATCAACCACTTCGGTCCTCACGGACCTCGTCATCACGCCTCAGGATTGACCCCCCGGATTTACCTAAGGGATCTCCCTACACGCTTAAACCGGAACTACCAATCTCCGGCTGGCCTAGCCTTCTTCGTCCCCCCATCGCAGTAAAATGAAGTAC